>JBOFDW010000231.1:0-6841 GCA_051647385.1 Fusobacteriaceae bacterium | reverse complement strand
GGTACTGGAAACCAAGATCAGACAAGAGCAAAAGATGGAACAGGAAATAATAGCACTGCAACAAATTAATAATCATAAAAATTATAATGAGCTCTCAAATTTTTTTTGAGGGCTTTTTATTTTCATCTCAATTTCATTTAAAAAATATAATATAAAATCAAATACAAAATATTTGCTTGGAGGATTAGATGAAAACTTATTTGATAACTGGTGGTGCAGTATTTATTGGAGCGACACTTTCTGATACCATTTTAAAAAATGGGGATAAAGTTATTGCTCTGGATAATTTTAATGACTTTTATGATTATAGAATAAAAATAAGACATGTCCTAGAGGTTGCAGTAAAGTCAGCAGAAATAATTTCAGGAAAAACTAAAGAAGAAAATATTGAAAAATTAGTTGGCTATGAACCAAAAAATAATTTCAAGCAAGAAATAGAAAAATTTGTTCAGTGGTATTTTGAAAAAGGAGAAAAAATATGAAAATAACAGTGGCAGGAACAGGATATGTTGGACTTTCAATGGCAATTTTACTCGCACAAAAAAATAAAGTTGTTGCACTTGATGTTGTAAAAACTAAAATAGATTTGATAAATGAAAAGAAATCTCCAATAGTGGATAATGAGATACAAGAATATTTAAGCTCACGAAAATTAGACTTGGTTGCCACTCTTGACAAAAAAGAAGCTTATGAAAATTCTGAATATGTTATAATTGCAACGCCAACAGATTATGATCCAGAAAAAAATTATTTCAATACAGATACAGTTGAGTCTGTTATAAAAGATGTTTTAGAATTTAATCCAAAAGCCGTTATGATAATTAAATCTACTGTTCCGGTTGGATATACAAAACAAGTTCGTGAAAAATTTGGGGTAGACAATATAATTTTTTCTCCAGAATTTTTGAGAGAAGGCAGAGCTCTCTATGATAATTTACATCCATCAAGAATTATAATAGGAGAAGATTCTCAAAGAGCAAAAATATTTGCTGAACTTTTATATGATGGTGCAATAAAAAAAGATATCCCAAAACTTTTTATGGATTCCACAGAAGCTGAAGCTGTAAAACTTTTTTCCAATACTTATCTTGCACTTAGAGTTGCATATTTTAATGAGCTTGATACTTATGCAGAAATAAAAGGACTGAATACTAAAAATATAATCGACGGAGTTGGGTTTGATCCTCGTATAGGAACTCACTATAACAATCCGTCTTTTGGTTATGGTGGATATTGTTTGCCAAAGGATACAAAACAATTGCTAGCAAATTATTCCAATGTACCAAGTAATTTAATCGCCGCAATAGTTGATTCAAATACAACACGTAAAGATCATATTGCAAATACAATTATTTCTAAAAAGCCAAAGACTGTTGGAATTTTTAGGCTGACAATGAAAACTGACTCTGATAATTTTAGAGCGTCTTCTATTCAAGGAGTCATGAAAAGACTTAAAGCAAAGGGAATTGAAATTGTAATATATGAGCCAGCTTTAAAAGAGTCAGAATTTTTTCATTCGAAAGTTATAAAATCACTTGATGAATTTAAAAAGATGTGCGACATAATTATAAGCAACCGTTTTTCTGAAGAACTTTCTGATGTAAAAGAAAAAATTTATACGAGAGATTTATTTGGAAGAGATTAAAATAAAAAAGAGCCTAAGCTCTTTTTTTATTTTAAGAAAACTATTAAAGTGTTGAGCCACCTAATTGCTCAGATGTTATAACTGTTCCTGTTGTTCCGCCACCAAGAAGATTAATCCCTACTCCGCCTTCAGAAAAACTTACAGCAAAAATTGAAAGCAATAAAAACACAAAAAATAATTTCTTCATAAAAAACATCTCCTTTAAAAGTAAAATAATATCATCAATACTATAAATTATTTTTTAAAAAAAGTCAAATAATTTTTAACAGAAAATTTCTTCCATTGTGAAAAATAATCAATAAAATATATTGAAGGTTCATAATTTTTCTCTTGCTCAAATAATTTATGATAAATTTTATCAAGCTCTTCTACAAATTCCTTTTCTTTTTTTGAATTTACAGCTCCAATATTAGAAATTGTTTTCATCGCTATTATAATCAAATTAAATTTATTTGAATGTGTTACCATAAAATCATTTTCTATCTTTAGTGCTTTTAAAAAATATTCTTTTGCAGAAACCAAAGATTTCATAGTAGAATAAATTTCTGCTATTAATGAATAAAGATTGAAATTTTCTTGATCGCTCAAATTTGTATTTTTGGCTAAAAGCTCACTTTTTAAAACAATATTTTCAATGTTAACAATTTTTTTATTTCTAATTCCAATATCCAAAAGATTTGCATAAATATAATATTTGTTTTTTTCGTTTTCAGTAACACCCAATAACTCTTCATATATTTTCACAGACTTTTTCCAATTTTTAAATTCTAAATAATTAATTACTGCAAAAAGATTTTTTATATGAAATAAAGTTTCAGTGTCTTTAACTCTACTATTTTGAAAAAGTGACTTTGCAATTTCAAATGATTCGCTAATTTTCCTAATACGAAATAAAGCATTAGCATAATTATAATAAATCCTGTAATAAATTTGGTCGTGTTTTCTTTCAATTTCTTTTTTATATTTTTCGAATATATAAACTGTATCTTGAAAATTTTCAAGATAGTGATTTGAATTCATATTTAGCAAAACAAGTTCCTTCAAAATTTCATTATCTTTTTTTAAAAAAATACCAAGCAATCCCCTCTCACCAAAAAGTTTTGCCATCTTCATATTTTCAGAGTCATAAAAAATTTTTCCTATTTTTAAAGAATAAGATTTGTATTCACTTGAAGCTATTTCAAAAAAAGCCTCTTCAATATTATCAATATTAATATCATTAACAGATTTTTTTTCTATCAAATTATCCAAAAATTCTTTTGCTTGTTCCTCCTTAGATTTTATCATTTCGTCAAAATCTGCATGATCATCAATATTGTTTTTCGCAAAATACTCGTTGAAATTTTCGCAAACACTTCGCATAAATTTTTCTGTAACTCCTCGCCGCCCCATCTCAACAAATGACAAAGTGATTTTTGCAAATTTATCATTGAACGCCAATTCATCTTGTTTCATTTTATATTTTTTTCTTAGATGAGCAATTTTTTCATTTGGTGACAAAAATTTCTTCATTTTTTATTCTCCTAAAGATTTATTTGATGAAAAATTTAAAAATAATATTATTATATTATATGGTATCTTATTTTTTTTGTCAAAAAAGTTTTTGGTGATTAAGATTATTCAAGATTTAATTTTTGATTTAAAGTTTTGAAATTATAGGCAAAATTATTAACTGAATTATTATGTGCGTTGAAGCATGAGCAATGATTGCATATTGAATTCCTCTTTTATAATAAAGAAGTCCAAATAATATTCCTGCAAATCCGTTCAAAATAAAACAGCGAAATATAATAGCTGGGCTAGAACCAAGTGTAGCAAAAGTAATTGGAAGATGACCAGCTGCAAAAAGTAGAGTCGTAATTATTAATGCAAAAATATAAATACTTGAAGAAATTTTTGAGCTAAATTTATTCTTCTTACTAAAAAAATTATAAATTTTTGAAGAGATAAAAATTATAAGTGACATTAACAATAATCTTAGAATAAATTCTTCCACAAATCCCCCATATAAAATTCCAACCATTAAATAATTTATAGAAATTTTATATGCTGATAAATTATTATTCAAAAGTAAAAAACTTTGAGAGAAAAATTTATCATAAAGAGAAATTACCAAAGCTGAAGCAAGTCCAACTAAGAGACTGAAAAATATTCCAGATTTATCAAAAGAAATTTTTTTGAGAAGATTTACTTTTCTAGAAAGTTTTATTCCAAAATAAACGCACACAAAAGTAATTATAGTATTTTGAATTGCCACAGGAATTACCGTTACATTTTTTGGAAATTTTTCGCCCATAAAATCTTTTTGATACAAGAAAGAAAAAATACCACTAATTATCCCCAATGGCAAAAAATATAATGCTACTTTTAAATCTGTAATTTTTTTCATAAATTTTTTCTCCTAATTCTTTATATTTTAATTTTATATTTATAATATTTTGTAAAAAAAGATTCTCACAAATTTTACTTTGCAAAAATCTCTTCTATAATTTCGTAAGCAAGTTTTTCTTTGGATTTACTCTCAAGAGAAATTGTATCTCCAGATTTTTTTATTATTGTGACGCTATTTTCATCTTTGCCCATAGCACCAGCTGAATTTGCAATAATAAAATCTAGATTTTTTTTAGTGTATTTTGATTTTGCATTTTCCATGATATTTTTCGTTTCAGCTGCAAATCCAATCAAAATTTTGCTGCCTTTATTTTCGCCTAAAGTTTTTAAGATATCAGGATTTCTTTCAAACTCAATAACCAAATCTCCATCACTCTTTTTTATTTTCTGATCAGAATAATTTTTTGGTCTATAGTCAGCAACAGCTGCACACCCAATAATAATATCTGCCTCTTGAAATTCTTTCAAAGTCGCCTCAAACATTTGTACTGCCGAACGAACTTTTATGAATTTTTTTATATCTTTCGGTTGCTCTAAATTTGTAGGTCCAGAAATTAGTGTGACATCTCCACCAAAATCCGAGCAAGCTTTTGCTAAGCTGTACCCCATTTTCCCACTGGATAAATTTGAAATATATCTGATTGGGTCTATAGCCTCTTCAGTCCGACCGGCTGTTATAAGAATTTTTTTTCCTGCCAAAAAATTTCCTTCAACTTGTGGAGCTGTTAAATATTTGTCAACTATCTCAACTATATCAAGTTCATTTTTTAATCTACCCTTGCCACGAACATTACATGCAAGCATTCCTTCATCAGAATCTATAAAATTATAACCAAATTTTTCTAGCTTATCTATATTCTCTTTTATGATAGGATTTTCATACATAACAACATTCATCGCCAAAGCAAAAAAAACTTTTGCCTTAGTTGCAGAAATTATAGTAGAAAGTAAATCATCAGCTATACCGCTGGATATTTTTCCAACAAAATTATAAGTGGCGGGTGCAACAAGAATAATATCAGCCCAAGTTGCCAGAGAAATATGCTCAATTTCGTAGGGTAAATCTCGAGTCCACATATCAGTTGAAACCCGATTTCTTGATAAAGTTTCTAAAGTGAGTGGAGTTATAAATTTGGTGGCAGATTCTGTCATCACAACTTTTACGTTATAACCTTTTTTCATCAGAAGTGAAACTATCCCCGCTGATTTATAAGCAGCAATTCCTCCAGTAACTCCCAAAAGAATATTTTTCATAAAACTCCTTCATAACTTTTTAAATTTAAAACTTAAATCTAAAAATTTAAATACTCAAAATTTTTCAAGCAAAAATATTTGATAAAATTTTGTACAAAAAATAATCTTGCTAAATTTTTGTGCACTCTCTAAAATATTCTTCGCTAATCTGAATAATTTCTTTTATTTGCTCGCTCTTAAATCCATACTCTATTAACTGATAAAAATTATAATCTTTGAGCTCTGACATAAATTCTATATATCCAGCTTGTAAGTGAGCACAAAATTTTCTGTACTTGGAAAAAACCCTTGAAACTCTTTCTCCCTTGACTCCAACCAATTTTATTTCAAACTCGCATATTCCATTATAAAAATTTTCTAGAATTTTTCTTGCTTCTTCTGATAGCAAATTTGTATTTGAACCATCTATATCAGAAATAAATTTTACATTGGCAGTGCTGAACTCAGAAAGCAAATCTTTAAATTTTGTAGGAACAAAAAGTTTATCTATAAATATTTTATAAGGATATTTTATAGCAGGAAGTAGCTCGATACATTTTGATTCCATGAGAGCAACTTTTTCCTTGAGCAAATCATTTTCTTTTTTTATTTCACGCAAATTTTTATCATAAATTTCAACTTGACGTTCTTGAATATTTTGATTTTTTTTCTCATCATTTATAGATTGCTCAAACTCTTCATATTTTTTCACAGCTTTTTCTAGCTCAATATTTTTCGAAAAAACTTCTTTCTCAAGTCTAGCAATTCTCTCTAGAAGAGATTTATTTTTCACATAGAATTTTGCTTCTATGTCGTGAGAAAAAAACTTTTCAAACAAATCAAATAACATATAAAAAACCTCCTACCTAAATTAAATCCATCTCTTTCTTTTAAAAAAGTATAGCATACCTACACCAATGAGCCACATAATTCCTACAACAAAATAATATCCGTGTGTCCACTCAAGCTCTGGCATATTTTTAAAATTCATTCCATATAAACCAGCCAAAAAAGTGAGAGGTACAAAAATTGTTGAAACTATTGTCAAGACTTTCATTCTCTCGTTCATAGAATTATTTATTGAAGAATGATATATAGAAAACAAGTTCAAAACTCTGAGAGAAATATTTTCCATATTTTCGTGAATGATTACAGCATGATCCTGCAAGTCTGACAAATAATATTTCATCAAATTTAAATGCGAGATACGAGATTCAAGGTGCTGCAATTTTATTACCAAATCTCTAATTGGAGCAATAGCTTTTTTCAATACAATAGTCTGATTTTTTAAATCTATAATTGCTTCTAAATCTTTATGGTCAGAAGTTTTTATGAGCTTGACTTCTAGCTCGTCAATAATTTCTTCCATATAATCTAGCACAACAAAATAATTATCAAGTATTGCATCCAAAATTGTGTAGGCTAAATAATCGTGATTTTTTTTTCTAATCCAATCCCCTGATTTTATTCTGTTTCTTATTGCTCCGAAAACGTCGCCCTTTTCTTCTTGAAAACTCATCAAATAATTATGACCAACAATAATAGAAACTTGTTCAGAAATTATTTTTTGTA
>JBOFDW010000230.1:0-2256 GCA_051647385.1 Fusobacteriaceae bacterium | reverse complement strand
CAATGATATCAGCAGAGTTCTTTTTTATATTCGCATCGGAATTAGCCATTTTATTTACCATAAATTTTATGGTGTCTTCTACTGTCGTTGTCTCCAAATTTGTAAAAATAAAATCTGGATTTAAATAACTTGCTAATTTCATTTTTTCACCTCACATTTTTTTCTACTGATATCATACCATAAATATTAATTTATATAAATATTTTTTTGGAGCTAAAAATTTGAGCTCCAACTTTTTGCAAGAAAATTTTATACCAAAAAACTTTTGTCTAATTTTTTATTTTTATATGAGAGAAAAGTTTAAGAGCTAAAAAAATCTTGCTTGTAATAAAAGAGAATTTTTGATATACTTTACAAAGGTGAGAAAAAAATTTGATGATAAAATCTTTGTCACAAATTTATATCTTGTACCTATTTTTTGCTTCCTCTAAAAAGTTTTGAAGCAAAAAATTTTCATAAATATTAATGGAGGAAAAATGAGTTCAAAAATAAATTTGCTTAACATGACAAAAAACGACCTAGACAATTTTGTTGTGGCAAATGGCATGAAAAAATTCTATGCGAAGGAGATTTTTGTGTGGGTTCACCAAAAATTTGCCCGTGATATAAATGAGATGACAAATCTTTCTAAGGCTGACCGTGAGAAACTCGCTGAGCTAACTTACATTCCATTTTTAAACTTGATGAAATATCAGGTCTCAAAAATTGACGATACAGAAAAATTTTTGTTTCAACTTGAAGATGGAAAAACTATTGAAACTGTTCTGATAAAAACTAAAGACAGAAATACTCTTTGCATTTCTTCTCAAGTCGGATGTCCACTTGACTGTGATTTTTGTGCAACTGGTGCTGGAGGTTTTTCTCGTAATCTTGACTTGTCAGAAATTTTAAACCAGATTTATACTGTTGAGCGTCGGCTTTCAAAAAAGGGAGACCACTTGACCAATATAGTTTATATGGGAATGGGCGAGCCTCTACTGAATTTTGAGAACTTGATTCGTTCACTTGAAATTGTATCTGACCCTATGGGTATAAATATTTCCAAGCGGAAAGTTACAGTGTCAACTGCTGGTTTAGTTCCTGCCATTGAAAAATTGCTGGAGAGAAAAATTTATATCGAGCTTGCAATTTCTCTTCACAGTGCCATCAACGAAAAAAGAGATACCTTCATGCCAGTGAACAAAAGTTATCCACTGCCTGATTTATATTCCGTGCTAAAAGAATACCAAAAAGCTAGCGGTAGAAGAATAACTTTTGAATATATTTTACTTAATAATATTAATGTGTCAGAGTATGATGCAAATATCTTGGCAGATTTTGTCCATGATTTTGATCACATGGTAAATTTAATTCCATATAATCCAGTCGAAGGAAAACCATTTGAGAGACCAAGCGACAAAAAAATCGAGAGATTTTTAGCAGTCCTTGTTGAGAAGAGAAAAATAAATGTTGCTCTGCGAAAAGAAAAAGGTACTGACATTGACGGTGCGTGTGGGCAGCTGAAAAGAAAGGCAGGTATTTAGTCATGGATATTTTTGATAAAGACGACGTATCAGAAGAAATTTACAGACTACGTAATCACGTAAAAACAAATTACTTGAGATTTGCTAGGCGAATTTTAATAATAATTATCGCTTGCTTTTTTTTGGGAGTATTTTATATTGGCTTCCAATATTTTACTTTGCCCGACACAAAACAACTTGTCATGGATTATAAACCTTCTGTGCCAACGATAATTTATGATAGAAACGGTGTGGCAGTTGACAAACTTTATAAGGAGCAACGTGAGCCTGCAAAGTTTGAAGAAATTCCGGACGTGTTGAAAGAAGCCTTTCTCTCAATAGAAGATAAAGATTTTTATTCTCATCGTGGGATAGACGTCAAGAGAAATTTTAAGTCTGTCTTTGTGAATCTTGCCTCTGGAAAAAGGGCGCAAGGAGCGAGTACAATTACGCAACAACTTTCCCGTAATGCTTTTCTTACTAAGGAGAAAACTTTCTCGAGAAAAATAAAAGAAATTTTGATAGCATTTCAGTTGGAAAGACTTTTTACCAAGGAAGAAATTTTATCAAAATATTTGAACGAAATATATTTTGGTGGCGGAGCTTACGGAATAAAATCTGCTACACGAAATTTTTTCAGAAAAGAATTAAGCGAAATAAATGTTGCTGAGGCGGCACTTTTAGCTGCCATTCCAAATCGACCTGAAAAATATAATCCACGAAAATATTTGGACGTAACTTTGAGTAGAGCTCG
>JBOFDW010000229.1:0-5697 GCA_051647385.1 Fusobacteriaceae bacterium | reverse complement strand
AATATAGCCTCCTCGATGGAGTCGGACAGATAGAAAATTATTTGGAGAGAGCAAAAGAATTGGGCATGAAATCCATGGGGATAACTGACCACGGAAATATGTTTGGTGCGATAGAATTTTATAAGGCGGCAAAAAAAGTTGGGATAAAACCTGTGATAGGTATGGAGGGATATATTTCTCCAGAAACTTTTGACCCCAACGTTAAAGAGCGGAAAAATTTTCATCTCGTACTTTTGGCGAAAAATGAAATCGGCTACAAAAATCTCGTGAAACTTTCTTCCTACGGATATATAAAAGGATTTTATTATAAGCCGTGCATTAGCAAAGAATTTTTGAAGGAACACACGGACGGAATCATAGCTTTGTCAGCTTGCATGGCTGGGGAAATTTCCCAAAGTATTTTGAACGAGGACAAAGAAGAAGCTACGGATAAAATTATTGAAGAATATATTTCGATGTTTGGCAAGGAAAATTTTTATATAGAAATTCAAGCCAATGGAATTGATGGGCAAAAAGATTTGAACGGGAAATTAATAAATTTTGCCAAGCGACATGAAGTTGAAATTGTTGCCACAAACGACACGCATTATGTTATGAACGGCGACCATGCGATTCAAGATATTTTTATTTGCATTCAGACAGGTGCGAAAATAAATGACTATGATAGGATGAAGTTTGAGTCGGAAGAACTTTATCTGAAAAGTCGCGAGCAAATAATGGAGAGCTTCGCAAATTTTGGCGACGAAAGTTTAAACGATTCTTTCATGCACGCAATAAATAATACAGAAATTATTGCTGAGAAATGTAATTTAGAAATTGAGTTTGGCGTTTTTAAATTTCCAAAATATGACTTGCCACAAAATTATAATTCCATCGAAGAATATTTAAAGACTCTAGTTTTTGAAGGGCTCAAAAAAAGATATGACTTCTCGATTCAAATTCCAGAAGAAATTTATAAGCGGGCAGATTACGAGCTGGAAGTTATAAACAAAATGGGATACGCAGAATATTTTATCGTTGTGTGGGATTTTATTTCCTTCGCAAAAAATTCCAAAATTCCAATCGGTCCTGGGCGAGGTTCTGCAGCAGGAAGTTTGATTGCCTATGCTCTTGGTATAACAGAAGTTGACCCGCTGGAATATAATTTGATTTTCGAAAGATTTTTAAATCCAGAGCGAGTTTCCATGCCAGATATTGACGTTGATATTTGTCAGGAGAGAAGGCAAGAAGTTATAAATTATGTTATTCAAAAATATGGGAGCGACCACGTTGCCCAAATAATAACTTTCGGGCGGATGAAAGCTCGGGCAGCTGTTCGTGATGTTGGGCGTGTCCTCGATGTTCCACTTTCAAAAATTGATAAGCTGGCAAAACTTTTGCCTGCCTTTGACTCAATAGAAAAATCTATCAAGACAAATTCTGAAGTTGCCAAGATATACACTGAAGATTTTGAGATACAAAAAGTTTTGGATTTTGCCAAGAGAATGGAAAATACAGTTCGTCATGCTTCCATCCACGCAGCTGGAGTTGTCATAACTGGAATGCCCCTCACGGATATCGTCCCTCTTTACTCGGACAACAAAGGACTTTCGGTCTCAACTCAATATCAGATGAAGGAAGTTGAAGAGCTGGGAATTTTGAAGATGGATTTTCTTGGGCTAAGAAATTTGACGATTTTGCAACGGGCAATAGATATTGTTCGTGAGACAAAAAATATAGAAATAATTTTGAACAAGATTTCTTTGAACGACGAAAAAGTTTATCAGATGATTTCTCACGGGGATACCTCTGGAGTTTTTCAGTTGGAATCAAGTGGCATCAGAAAACTTTTGATAAAAGTTAGACCTGATAAATTTAGTGACATAATTGCTATCTTGGCTTTGTATCGTCCTGGACCTCTGGGCTCAAATATGGTTGATGATTTTATTGACTGTAAAAATAATGGGAAAAAAATTGTCTACCCTCACGAATCTTTGGAAGAAATTTTGAAAGAAACTTATGGGGTAATTTTATATCAAGAGCAAGTTATGAAAATTGCGACCACTATGGCAAAGTTTTCACTTGGTGAATCTGATAATTTGAGACGAGCCATGAGCAAAAAAGATTTTCGTATTATGGAGAACAACCGCAAAATTTTTATTGACCGTTCCGTTGAAAATGGTTACGAAGAAAAAAAAGCTGAGGAAGTTTTTAATCTCATAGATAGTTTTGCAGGATATGGATTTAATAAATCTCACTCGGCGGCTTACGGGCTCATTGCATATTGGACTGCTTATTTTAAGGCAAACTTTATGACAGAATATTATGCGGCAATCATGACTTCAATGGGGCAAGTGGAAGACATCGCATTTTATATTGACGACGCGAAAAGTCACAAGGTAAAAATTTTACCTCCAGATGTAAATTCTCCTGTTCATGGTTTTAAAGTGAATGATAATATGATAGTATTTTCTATATCAGCTATAAAAAATATCGGAGATGTGTTTGTTGAGAAATTAATTTTCGAGCGAGAAAAAAATGGAGCGTATAAAACTTTTGAAGAATTTGTTACTAGGACGAAAAAAATTGGTCTCACCAAAAAGATTTTGTCTTCGCTGATTTATTCTGGTGCTCTTGATTCTGTGGAAGGAAACCGAAAGCAGAAGATAGAGGGAATGGAAAAAATTCTAATATTTGCAGATAGAGCACAAAGAGAAGATGATATTCAGCAAATGAATCTTTTTGGAGAAGGGAAAAATATTTTGAATAAATTTTCTTTCCCAAATGTTTCGGAATATTCCATGGAAGAAATTTTGGATTTTGAAAAAGAATATTTGGGATTTTATTTGAGTGCTCATCCGCTAGATTCTTACAAAAATCTCATCCAAGTTTATTCTCTACAAAACATTTCTGATTTAAGTGACGAAAAATTTTCGCAACATGTAAAAAGTTATGGTATAATAAGAACGTTAAAAAAAATAGTTACCAAGAAGGAAAGTAAAATTATGGTAACCTTCACTTTGGAGGACTATATAAGTTCTATCCAAGTAACAGTATTTCCACGTGAGTATGAAAAATTTATGGATAAAATCCAGATTGGAAAAATTGTCATGGTTGAAGGAAATATTCAGGTGGACTATTTTAACGGCAACGAAACCAATAAACTTTTACTAAAAAATATTTCTCTTTTGGACGAATTGGAAAGTGACACAAAATATAAATGCTATGTCTTGATTCAAGAAGACGATAAAGACAAGTTCAATAAGCTAAAAGAAATTTTGGAAATGCACCAAGGAAAAACTCCATTAGTTTTTGCTATAAATAGTGGAGAAGAAAAAGAAGTTAGACCCAGCAAATATAAAGTTGCTTGCTCAAAACTTTTTATAAGTAAAGTTGCAGAATTAATTGGTTTAGAAAAAATAATTATCAAATAATTTTTAGGAGGAATTCAATGAAAAATGATAATCTTTTGACAGAGGGTCTTATAAAAATAATTGAAGCCGAGAATCTCACAGAACTCTCTTATGAGGAAAAAGGTTACAAAGTTTTATTAAAAAGAAATTACGATCCGTTACACAAAAATTATGGTGAAGCAAAAAATATAGCTACGCCACATTTACATCAAGGTGGTGGAGCAACAAAAGTCATTGACGATACTGTTGAGATTTGTTCTACTGGAATTGGACATTTCCAATTTGCTAAAAAAGGAAAAAAATCTGTCATCGAAAAAGGAAACGATGTTAACGTTGGTGATGAAATAGGATATGCCGTTGCCATGGGAATAAAATCTCCAATCATTTCAGAATTTTCTGGTAAAGTTACAAAAGTTTTAGTAAAAGAAGGCGAAGTAGTAGACTTTGGAAAACCAATTTGCAAGTTAAAAAAATAAATTTTTAAAATATTAAGAATAAAAAATAAAATTTGCGTTGAAAAAAGTGTGATGGAGGTTATAATGTTATTTAAAAAAATATTGATTGCCAATAGAGGAGAAATTGCTGTAAGAATAATTCGTTCAGCAAAAGAACTCGGGATAAAAACTGTTGCGGTTTATTCCACAGCTGATAAAGATAGCTTGCATGTTGAGCTTGCTGATGAAGCAGTTTGTATCGGCGGAGTTTCAAGCACCGACTCTTATCTTAAAATACCAAATATTATTGCAGCAGCAGAAGTAACTGGTGCAGATGCAATTCACCCAGGGTATGGATTTTTATCTGAGAATGTAAAGTTTGCAGAAATTTGCGAACAACATGGAATCACTTTTATTGGTCCAAGACCTGAGTGCATAACAAAAATGGGAGACAAGGCAACGGCTCGTGCAACTGCTATTGAAAATAAAGTTCCTCTTACAAACGGGACTGGAATTATTGATTCAGTTGAAGAAGCATTAGAAGTTGTTAAACAAAAAATCGGATATCCTGTCATGATAAAAGCTACCGCTGGTGGTGGTGGAAAAGGAATGAGAATTGCTCGGAATGAAAAAGAGCTAAAAGTAAATATGGTTGCAGCACAAACTGAAGCCGGAGCTGCTTTTGGAAATCCAGATGTTTATATAGAAAAATTTGTTGAAGAACCAAGACACGTTGAAATTCAAATAGCTGGAGATAAGCACGGAAATGTTATCCATCTCGGTGAAAGAGATTGTTCAATACAAAGAAGACACCAAAAATTAATAGAGGAAGCACCAGCTTTTTCCCTACCAGAAAAAGTCAGAAAAGAAATGGGTGAAGCCGCAGTTAGACTTGCCAAAGCAATTAATTATGACTCTGTTGGTACAATGGAATTTTTAGTGGATAAAGATAATAAGTTTTATTTTATGGAGATGAACACAAGAGTTCAGGTTGAGCATACCATAACAGAAATGGTAACAGGTTTTGATATTATCCAACTTCAAATAAAAATTGCTGAAGGGGAAAAAATAAATATACAACAATCTGATATTCATCTTTTCGGTCATGCAATTGAGTGCAGAATAAATGCAGAAGATCCAAAACATAATTTCATGCCATCACCGGGACAGCTTACAAGATACATAGCTCCGGGTGGAATAGGTGTAAGAGTAGATTCTCACTCATATCAAGGATATGAGATTTCTCCTTATTATGATTCTATGATTGGAAAATTAATAGTGCATGACATGACAAGAGAAGGGGCAATTGCAAAAATGAAGAGAGCTTTAAGTGAATATATTATTGAAGGAGTCGAGACAACAATTCCTTTTCACTTGGAAGTTTTGTCAAATAAATTTTTTAAAGAAGGAAAAACTTCAACAAAATTTATTGAGGAACATTTCGCAAAATATATGAAGTAAAAAATAAGTCATGAAAATATTAAAGAAATAATAGGAGGTCATGATTATGAAAGAAAACGCAAATATTAGAATTGCCGATGAAGTTGTAAGAACTGTCGCCGCAAAAGCTGTTATGGATGTTGATGGAGTATACAGACTTAGTGGCGGAGTTGCCGATGAGTTTAGCAGACTTCTTGGGAGAAAAAGACCTACGAACGGAGTAAAAGTAAATGTTGGTGAAAATGATTGCACGATAGATGTCTTTGTCATTATAGAGTACGGGTATAATATTGAAGAGGTATGTAATAATATTCACGAGAAAATTATGGAAGAGATTACAAAAATAACTGGTCTGCTAGTTTCTGATATAAATATTTATGTTCAAGATGTTCATATAGAAGATAAAGAAGATCAAGATAAAAATTAAAAAA
>JBOFDW010000228.1:0-20973 GCA_051647385.1 Fusobacteriaceae bacterium | reverse complement strand
AAAGATGTTGCAGGTGTTCTTAGAAATGGTGGAGAAGGAATAGGACTTTATAGGACAGAATTTTTATTTATGAACAATGATAGATTCCCAACAGAGGACGAACAGTTTGAAGCGTACAAAAGTGTTGTTGAGTCAATGGGAGATAAACCAGTAACGATAAGAACAATGGATATCGGCGGCGATAAATCTCTTCCATATATGAAACTTCCTAAAGAAGAAAATCCATTTTTAGGATGGAGAGCTCTAAGAGTCTGCCTTGATAGACCTGAAATTTTGATAACACAATTTCGAGCACTGTTGCGAGCTTCGGCTTTTGGGAAAGTTAAAATAATGTTGCCAATGATAATTTCTATTGATGAAGTCCGTAAGGCTAGAGAAGTTTTTGAAGAATGTAAAAAAAGCTTAAAAGAAGCAGGAATAAAATTTGATTCAAAAATAGAGCTTGGAATTATGGTAGAGACTCCCGCAGTTTGTTTTAGATCAAAATATTTTGCCAAAGAAGTAGATTTCTTTTCTATTGGAACAAACGACTTAACACAATATACTTTGGCAGTTGACAGAGGGAATGAGGCAATAGCTCATCTTTATGACACATATAACCCTGCTGTGCTACAAGCTATAAAAATGGCTATCGATGGAGCACATGAAGGTGGTATAAAAATTTCTATGTGTGGAGAATTCGCTGGTGATATTGAGGCAACTGCATTGCTTTTTGGAATGGGGCTTGATAATTTTTCTATGTCATCGCTCTCTATTCCGAAAGTTAAAAAAAATATTATGGGGCTTAACAAAAAAGATTGTGAAATTCTAGTTGGAAATATTATGCAAAAATCAACTTCTGAAGAAGTTTTGGGAGAAGTGAGAGCATTTAATAAGAAAAACGGGTTGTAGTTTAATAAATGTTTGGAGGAATAAAATTATGACGAAAAATTTATCTATAAAATTCTCGCTGCTAATTGCACTTGTAATTTTTGTGGTTGGATGCTCAAACTCAAAAATTGCTGATGACTCAAATTATAATGACATTCGTGTAACTTTTGTGACATCACAAGGTGATATAACTTTTTATTTGTACCCAGAGGCAGCACCAGTTTCTGTTGCAAACTTTATAAATCTTGCAAAAAGAGGATTTTATGATAATACTAAAATTCATAGAGCTATTCCAAATTTTATGGCACAAGGTGGGACAAAAAGTGGTGACGGGACAGAAGGCCCAGGTTATACAATTCCAGATGAAATTGTAAATTGGCTTGATTTTTTTCAAGGCGGAATGTTAGCAATGGCAAACGCAGGACCAGGAACTGGAGGGGCACAATTTTTTATGACTATGCAACCTGCTGAGTGGTTGAACGGACTTCATACAGTTTTTGGTGAAACAGTAACTGATACTGATATGACAAAAATTTCTAAGTTAGAAGTTGGCGACATAATAAAAGAAGTTGTTTTTTCTGGCAATGTAGATTTAATTTTATCTTTGAATAAAGCTTATTTAGATGATTGGAATCCTGTTCTAGATAAAAAATTTCCTCAGCTAGCAAAGTATACAATAAAACCTATCTCTGAATATGGAGATATTCCAAATGAATACGAGAAGCAAGTTAGAGCTCTTTATGCTAATAACGAAAATACTAGAAGACCAGCTAAAGTTAGCCCAGTTCCAAGATTTATAGCGTTTATTTTTAACAGTTTTTCTATGAAAGCAAAATTAGACAGTACACAATCTGAAGTAGTTCCACTTTATGAGAGTGAAATAAAATAAATATAAATTGAGAGACTTGTCTTAAAATCACGCTTATTTTTAAGTTTTTGCTAAAGAGTGTTAGTTACAAAGATTAAAATGTGTTTTTATTTAGCAATAGTGGTTATTTAAGCAATTATTTTTTTCTTGGTCAATTAAATATTATAAATTAAAATTCTGTTTCTTAAATGATTAAAAGTTTAGATATTCAAAAGGCATTCTTTTATGATTTTTATTTTGTTAATTTCTCCTTCTATTGCTGCATTTTATATTCTATCCCAAGTTAGTTTTTGATGTGAGGAAAAATTTTTTTAATGAAGTCTTTAAATATCCACATGATTTTTCATAATTTGTTTTTAGTTTTTATTTGAAATATTTGAAGTTTATTTCTAGAAATCAGCAACGCATATCCTAGTAAATTTCATAAGCAGCAGAAAACTCTTTTTGATGGATTGTCAAGTCAAATGCGACACAATAAAATTTTGTACAAAAATTCATAAGAAACAAAATATTATTCCCATTAAATAAAGTACAATTTTATTTTTAGCTTGATATATTTTTTATGTTTGTCAAACTTTTTGACGTAAAATATCCAAGTTTTTTTAGTTAAAAAAACAAATTGTATCTCCAGTTCCATTTTTTTTCTCTATAAGTGCTGGTAAAATATTATCTACTGGAATAAGAGTTGTTCTAGGTTTCCATGGATTTGCGACTAAAAACTTTTTGATATATGGTTTATAATTAAGTGGCATCATTCCTTGATAAAGATAACAAATTGTATCGTTATTTTTTATTTGTTTATTTAATATCAAGTAATCTTTTAAAAGAAAAAAATAACTTATCATTAGTAAACAAGAAATTGCAATTGAGAGAATAGATGTTTTATTCTTTTCAAATATTTCAAATATTTTAAATATTAAACTCGCTGCTATAATAATTAAAAATATTGCTGAACCAAAAAATGTTCTCTTAGTTATAATAGGTGGAACGAGCATTGCTCCTCCAGCAATAATTGCAATTAAAAATTCATACCAATAATTTTTTATAATTCCGCAAAATTCTTTTTTATTTTTAAAAAATAAAATTATTAAACTTAATATTAAAGGAATAAAAATAAATTTTGATATCCACATTACTTGCATAAGAGTTTTGAAATAGTTTGTAATTTTATCTTTTAATTCTATTGGTGGATAAGTAAGCCAACGTTGATAATTCCCTGGAGCTAAAGTCATAACAAAAAAACTAATAATAAATGTTCCTATATAAATAAGTCCAAATCTATTACAATTTTTATTAAAAAAAATATATATCAAAGAAGCTAAGATTATTGCAGGAACTAATATTTCATGTGTGCATCCTCCGATAAAAGAAAAAATTATCATAAAAGTTTTGTGTTTCAAAATATCTTTTGAATTATTTGAAAAAATCAATTTAAAAAAATAAACAAAAAAAAGTAAATAAGTATTGCTCCACAAATAAGCAATCGATCCAGACATCCACATCACAGATTCCCCAAACATAGGAATACCAAACCAAAATAGCGTAAATAGTATTACAAAAATAAAAGTCATTTTTTCTTTTTTATTTTTTTCAAATATATTTAGATACATTCCAATCAGCATTAAAATAATTACGAGACTATTTGCAAAATTAAAAAATATTTTTGGCATCAATGCAAATAACTGGGCAAAAAAAACAGAAAACATTCTACCTGTCCATCCCATATAAAATTGAAAATTTGAATAAATAAAATCTGATATATTTTTTATTCTACCATCTCCATTAAAAATAAAATCATTGTAAAGATCATCTTGCATTAATGGAACATAAAAATTTAACACTAGCATGCCAATAAAAATCGTAAAAATCAAAATTATTACAAATTTATTTTCAAATATTTCTTTCATCATTTTTTCTCCGTTCAAATTTTTTTCAATACTTAACAAAGCTTATTATAACATTTAACAATTAGTTTATGCAATTTTTTTCTAATTTCACATTAAAATCACAAAAATTTCATAAAAACAGAGGAAGTCATCACGACTTCCTCGAAATATTTTTAATCTAAACTAAAAGGAATTTTACTTTCAATTTCTATATCGCTATTGCTTGTATTAATTTCCAAATTATTTTTTTTAGTATTTCCAATTATAAAACTAGAATCTGATTTTAATTTGAGCTTACTATTTTTTCCAATTAAATTTATCGTGCCGTTACTAGTTGAAACTTTTATTTGCGTATCAGTAATATTTAATTTCAATTTTATACTTCCGTTGGAAGAACTAATACTAGAATCTTTTGTGATCCCATTTATTTCTGCAATAATTTTTCCGTTGGAAGTATCAAGAGAAGATAGCATAGAAATATTTGAAACTTCTATTTTTCCATTGGAAGTCTTGGCGTCAAAAATTCCGCCAATATTTTTTGCCACAATTTTACCATTTACTGTTTTTAGATTTGTATTCCCAGAAATATTTTCCGCTGAAACAGACGCATTTGATGAAACAATTTTTGCGTTACCTGTAACATCTTTTAATTCCACACCTCCATTATTTGTGTCAACAAAAATATTTCCAATTATATTAGTAATATTAACTTTTGAATTATCAGATGAAACATCTATCGAAACATTTTTTGGAGTTCTCACTGTGATATGATTTTTGCTCATAAAATCTAAAAATTTAAATTTATACATTTTGTTCGGAGAAGTTAATTTTAAAACTTTTTCGTTTTGTGAGACTATTAATTTTTTGTCATCATCAAAATCGTAAGAGATGTCAATATTTTTTCTGTCCTCACCGATGACCACAACTTTTAATTCTCCTTCAATAATAATTTGGCTTGGAGACATTTCGATTAATTCTTTTTTTTCTTCTGCATTTACAAAAGTGAAAGCCCCCACAATAAATAATAATACAACTACAAATAATTTTTTCATAAATAACCTCCTTAAATTTTTTTATTTTATTTTAATAAAAATTTAAAAGCTTTTCTCATAGTATCAATATTTATCTTATCGCCGTATGGTGGGTATTTTGATTTTGAATCATAACGAATTTGATTTTTTAAAACACTTTTCTTGTGAGAAAAAGTATCAAAGCTAGCTTTGCCGTGATAACTTCCCATACCACTGAACCCAACGCCACCAAAAGGCAAATTAATATTAATAATATGAGTAATGGTATCATTAATACAAACTCCACCAGATGAAGTTTCATTTAAAATAAGAACAATATTTTTTTTATTATTTGAAAAATAATATAGAGCTAACGGGTTAGGTCTTTTATTAATGAAAGAAATTACTTCGGATAAATTATCAAATTCTAAAATAGGAAGTAGCGGGCCAAATATTTCTTCTTTCATTATTTCACTTTCTTCTGATACACAATCTAAAAGAGTAGGATTAATTTTTAATTTTGAGATATCATTTTCCCCACCGTACAAAATATTATTATCGCTCATTAAAGATAATAATCTGTTAAAATGTTTTTCATTTATAATACGAGGGTATTGGTCGTTCTCAATTGGATTAGCACCATAAAATTCTTTAATTACTTTTATTGCAGTATCAATAAATAACTTTTTAATTTTTTTATGAACGAAAACATAATCTGGAGCCACGCAAATTTGTCCACAGTTTAAAAATTTACCCCAAATTATTCTGCGTGTAGCATTAATTAAATTAGTATCGCTATCAATTATACAAGGACTTTTTCCTCCTAACTCAAGCGTGACTGGTGTTAAATTTTTAGTGGCTGCTTCCATAACTATTTTACCAACTGTTGTCCCACCTGTATAAAAAATATAATCAAATTTTTGCGAAAGAAGTTCTTGTGATTTTTCAGCTCCTCCTTCCTCCACAAATATATATTCTTTATTAAAATTATTATTTATTATTGAAGCCACTACTTTTGAAATATTTGGAGCAAGCTCAGAAGTTTTTATAACTGCACAATTCCCTGAAGTGATAGCACCAATCAATGGAAGCAGAACTAACTCAAAAGGATAATTCCACGGACCAATAATTAATACAGTACCATAAGGCTCTGGTATTATAAAACTTGAGCCTCCTAAAAACATTAGTGGTGTTCTTACTTTTTTATGTTTGGCTAACTTCTTCAAATTTTTCATCATAAAATCAATTTCATTCACAACAAAAACTATTTCGCTCATAAAAGATTCTATCTCGCATCTCCCCAAATCTTTATTCAAAGCATCAGTGATGAGAGTTTCATTTTCATTAATAAGATTTTTTATTTTTTGTAATTGTTTGGTTCTAAAATCTAGATTTTTCGATAAACCTTTTTCAAAATATTGTCTTTGAATTTTTGATATCATAAATAAACCTCCTTAAAATTTTTTAAATTAATTAATTTTTTTCTATTTTTTTCTGTTAATCTAAGAAATAAAAATATTGAGAATGAAACTAGAAAAAATATCATCAAAGGAAATGACGAAACAAATGTTGAGTCAGTTACAAAAAAAGTTGTAACTGATGAAAATATTGCGAAAAGAAAATACAAAAGTGAAAGACAGTAAAAAAGTGCCCTTAACTTTTTCATTGCAAACTTTTTCTCGCTCTCTTTTATTAAATGCGGATATAAAATTAATGGAATACCTGCGACTATAAATACGCTTGTGCCTGAAACCACAAAATTAGGTAGACCCATCATGTACGTCACAAGCATCAGAAAAGTTCCAAATAAACAAATAAAAATTCCCGTGATTGTAATTAATAGCGTGAAATTAAAATTATTTTTTTTGTAACTATTTTTTTGGGACTCATGCTCTGATATTTCAGAAGTATAGTTGATTAATTTTTTTAGGTCACCCATGGAAAATATTGCTTCCGCAAAAGATTTTTCTTCGCTCAACCCAGTTTTCATCAAGTCGGAAATTTTTTCTCTCAAGTTTGAGTCGAGCTCTTCATGCAATTCAAAAAGTTGCTGATTTTTTTTGTGCTTACAAAATAATTCTTCTAAGTAATAATTTATTTTTTCATCTAAATTTTTATTTTTTTTATTAATCATTTTTAATTTCTCCTTTGATAAGTTTATCGATAATATTTTTTCCAAAATCCCAGTCGCCTCTATTTTTCAAATAAAGATTTTTTCCGTCATCAGTAATTTTATAATATTTTCGTCTGCCACCTTGAGTCTCGTCACCCCAAAATGAAATTATATTCTTGTCCATTTCCAATCTCCGAAACGCCGTGTAAAGTGTAGCCTCTTTTAATTCGTATTCTCCACCGCTGAGTTCCAGAATTTTCTTATAAATTCCGTATCCGTAATTATCTCCCTGTGATAAAATATTTAAAATAATTGTGTCCGTATGTCCTCGAATTAAATCTGTTGAAATTGTGTTCACCAAAATTAATCACCTCCTAATTAAAATTATTTTATAACAAAGTACTATTTGTGTCAAGCTACTTTTTTTGAAAAAATAATCTTGTAGAAATTTACGAATGAAAATAAATTAAAATTATAAAAAAATCTAAAAAAATTTTAGAAAAAAAATAATTTTAGAAATATTAAATTTTATAATGGTAAATTGAAAGATGAAATACAAAAAAAATAACCCATAAAAGCTAAAATCGTGAAAAATACTAATACACAAATCAAAATAATACACGATGAGGTAACTATAAGCATAAAACATCTTGCTACATTTGAAATAGGTTGTATGAAATGGACTGAAAAATTTTGCCATTCAGCAAGGCAAATAGCAAAATTATAGATATATATTTTTTTCTATATTATCCTAAAAAAAATTTAAAAGTTTCACAGTTGCTCGAGGAAAAGAATTTGCTTATTACAAAAAAGTAGAATAAGAATAAAATATTCCTGTATTTTTGAAGAATAACACGTAGGTAGTAGTGAAAATTATAATGGACTTCTAAAAGAATTTTTTCCAAAAAAACTGAGTTATCAAAAGTAACCAAGAAAAATATTTTTGGTTCTATGAAATTAATAAATTCTAGGTCAATAAAATGTTTTTACTGGAATTCTGACTCTTATTAATTTTTGCATAAACTTTTAATGTGTTGCATTTTACCTGACAATCCACTATATAAAAAAACTTAAAAAAAATTAAAATATTAAGTTGTCGATGATATCTTACAAAATTTTATAAAATAAAAACTTAAAAAATTTATATAAAAAAATATTTTCAAAAAAAACTTCTGGCAGAAAAAATTTGTTGGAAGTTTTTTAATTTGTCAAAAATTTATTTCATGAAAAATATTTTACTTGGAAAATTTTCTAGCGAAAAAAATTACGAGAATAAATATTTTAAATTCTTGAAAAAAATTAAATTACATGGTATCATTTGACGATAAAATCTTATTTTAAAAATTAGCGAAGTTGGAGAGTGGAAATAATTGAAGAGTGTTTCTGACACACCTTTGATGGCACAGTATAAAGAAATAAAATCCCAAAATACTGATAGTATTTTGTTTTTTCGTTTGGGAGATTTTTACGAAATGTTTTTCGAGGATGCTGTTACAGCGTCAAAAGAACTTGGGCTAACTCTTACAAGTAGAAATCGTGAAAAAGATCAAGATGTACCGTTGGCTGGAATACCATATCATTCTGCAAGTTCTTATATTGCGAAACTGGTGAACAAAGGATATAAAGTTGCAATTTGTGAGCAGATAGAAAATCCAAAAACTGCGGAAGGAAATATTGTTAAGCGTGCAGTAGTAAGAGTTATAACTCCTGGCACGGTTATAGACACAGATTATTTGGACGAGAAAAGTAATAATTATTTGCTGGGAATAAAAATCGTGAAAGATATGGCTGGTATTGCATACATAGATATTACTACTGGCGAATTTAACGTGAGTGAAGTTGAGCTTAGGATTTTGCTCGGTGAAATAAATAAAATTGCACCTCGAGAAATTGTTCTGGATAAATCTAGCTACGAACTTTTACAGGGTGAAATAAAAAATCAGACTTTCGGGCGAGAAATTTTGATATCTGAAATTCCTGCTACAATAAAAAACGCAGATTTTTTAAAAGAATATTTCAAGATAACTTCTCTTGAAAGTTTTAATTTGGTTGGGCGAGAAATTGCGGTTGACATTGCAGGTATGGTTTTAAAATATGTGAACGAACTTCAGCGTGGAAATTCTATTCCAGTCAGAAAAATAAATTATCTAAGTGCAAAAAATATTGTTGAGCTTAATATTACAACGCAAAAAAATCTTGAGCTTGTGGAAAATAGCAGAGAAAAAAGTTCTTACGGAACTCTTTTTTGGATTTTAGATAAATGTCTTTGCTCTATGGGAAGTAGACTGCTGAAAAATTTTATAAAAAATCCTACGAAAAATGTCGAGGAAATTTTGAGCCGTCAAAATCGTGTGGAATTTTTCATGAAAGAAGTTATGATTCGTGAAGATGTGCGAGAATATTTAAAAGATATGTACGACGTGGAACGGATTCTTGGAAAACTTGTTATGGGAACAGAAAACGGGCGTGATATTATTGCACTGAAAAAATCTGTGGAAAAAACTTTTCAGATTTATAAAGTTTTGAAAAATAATCCTATATTGCAAGTTGATGAAAATATTTTGCAAAATATTTTTAAGCTGATTGATGAAAGATTAAACGATGAGCAACCTTTTTCTATCCGTGAAGGTGGAATGATAAAGCGAGGATTTAGTTCCGAGCTTGATGAACTTTACGATATTTCCACAAAAGGTAAAGATTATGTTTTTGCAATAGAAAATCGAGAGAAAGAACGAACTGGAATAAAAAATTTGAAAATAAAATATAATAAAGTTTTCGGATATTTTATTGAAGTTACAAGTTCAAATTTAAATATGGTGCCTGCTGATTATATTCGTAAGCAGACGCTTTCAAATGCCGAGCGATATATTGTGCCAGACCTAAAAGAATATGAAGAGAAAATTTTGCACGCAAAAGAGCGGATAGAATCTTTGGAGTATGAACTATTCAAAGAACTTTCGGCAAAATTATTTGAGCAAAGAGAAATCATACAAGATTTTGCCACTCAAATTGCATATGTGGATGTCATGTCGACTTTCGCCGAGTGTGCGTTGCAAAATAAATATGTGAAGCCAGAAATTTCTGAAGAATATTCTCTTGAAATTATTGGAGGTCGTCATCCTGTTGTTGAAAATCTTATCAAGAAAGAAAAATTTGTAAAAAATGATATTCATCTTGATAACGAAAAAAATATTATAATTTTGACTGGACCAAATATGTCTGGAAAATCTACATACATGAAACAAGTGGCTCTTATAATTATCATGGCTCATATTGGTTCTTTTGTGCCAGCGGATTTTGCAAGAATTTCCATTGTTGATAAAATTTTTACGAGAATTGGTGCAAGTGATGATTTGGTTTCTGGTCAGTCAACTTTTATGCTTGAGATGAGTGAGATGGCGAGCATTGTAAATTCTGCCACAGAAAAATCTTTTATAATTCTGGATGAAATTGGACGAGGGACTTCGACTTTTGATGGAATTTCTCTTGCAACTTCCATCACAGAATATATTCACAATAATTTGCGTGCGAAAACTATTTTTGCCACACATTATCATGAGCTGACTCAACTTGAAGACGAACTTTTTGGCGTTGCAAATTATAGGATTGAAGTTAAGGAAGATGAAAAAGAAATAACTTTTCTTAGAAAAATAGTTAAGGGTGGTGCGGATAAATCTTACGGAATTGAAGTGGCAAGAGTGGCTGGACTTCCGCAAGAAATTTTGGATCGCTCAAAAAATATTTTAGAAATTTTAGAAAATCAGCGAGAAATAATAGAAAGAAAAATGGAAGGTTCACAGCTGAATCTTTTTGGAAATGTTTTGCAGGAAAAAGAAGCTCAAAATAAAATTACAAATATTTTGGATGACTCACACAAAGTTGCAAAAATAATAGTTGATAAATTGCAAAAATTAGATATGAATACTTTGACGCCAATGGATGCAATGCTAAAACTTAACGAGCTGAAAAAAATTCTAGAAAATTAAAATATAAAAATATAAAAAATTAAATAAATTTAGAAAAATTTTTAACTTAGGAGTAAAATAAATGAAGGCTTCGAAAAAAGATATTTTGAATATATTTGTGGAAAAAATAAATTTAATCAAAAAAAATCTTAGCAAAATAAATTTTGAAAAAATAAATCCCCAAAAAATTAAGCTATCAAAAAAAACAAAAAAATATTTAAGAATATTTCTTTGGACTTTATTTTTAGTGCTTGGATATTTTAATTATTTTGGAAAAGAAAGTTTGAAGCAAGGTGGAGACAGAATTATTCAGACTGACGGTGTTTCATATTATTCAAAAGATTATCAGATTGAAGCTGAAAGCCAGTATGATAATTTGGACAAGAACGAAACGACATTTAGTAAAGCTCGTGCTCTAATCAACAATATGATTTTGAGCGGGGATAATGTTTTTATGGATAAAGCAAAAAATATTTTCTTAAACTCAAACATTTTTGGTGTGCTTCCAAACGGGTGGAAAATTACTGCAAATAATTTAAAGTATAGTCAAGCGACAGACCAAATTTCTAGTGAGACTGGTGTAAATATAAAAAATGATGAGTTAAAAATAAATATTAGTGCAGATAAAATTTCAAGTAACAGCAAGTTTGATATTATAGAGTTAAAAGATAATATTATTTTAGCAAATGAAGATATACAAATTTCTGGGAATGTTGCTGTCTATAATAATTTTCAGAAAAATATTTTTATGCCAGGAAAAGTTTTGCTTGATACAAAAGAAAATTCAGAAAAAAATAAACAAAAATTATCAGGAACTTTTGATACAATAAATTATAATGTTGAAACAAAAAATCTTAGCTCATCAAATAAATTTTTTTTAAAACTAGGGCAAAGTATTTTGTATGGAAATAATATTTTGTACAACGCAGAAAAAGAGACGTTAAAAATTAGTGACAAAGTTGTTATTCATGCTAAAGATTATAAGATAAATTTTGGAAGCATTGAAAAAAAATCTAATAAAAATATAGTAAACTTGAATGGAAAAATTTTTGGTTCAAATGGATTGAATGATTTTTATGCTGACGACGGAATTTACAATATAGAAACAAAAGAATTGAGCTTAATAGGCAATGTTAAAAAAAAACAAAAAAATGGCGACGATGTTGAACTCGAAAAAATATTTTATAATACAGACACAGATTATGTGACCGTTTATAGAAAAGACGGAATGGTTTTTAGAGGTAAAAATGAAAAACAGCAAAATGTTTTTACGGATGTAACTATTGAAAATAAAGCTATTGGACTTTTTATGAAAGGTGACAAATTAATTTCTGAGGAAGGTGGCATCACAAAAGTTATTGGAAACGTGAAAGTTATTGACGGAGATTATTTTACAAATGTTAATCAAATAATTTATAATAGTAAAGAATCACGTGTTGATATTCCAGAAAATGTTAATGTGAAAACTAAATCAAATCAGATACAATTTTTTAGTGAACGACCTTATGCTGACACAAAAAATAAAATAGTTTATAATAAAAAAATTAATGGTAACGGTAAGAATTATGATTTCTCTGGAGAAAATTCTGAATATAATTATGAAACGGGATTAATGATTTTAAAAAATAATGGTATAATAAAAACTAGTAGCAGTATTTTTTCTGGAAATAATATTGGCTTCAATCAAAAGACAAATGAAATGTTTGCGTCAGAAGCTTATACTATAATTTCAAAAGATATGAAGATTACTGGTGACAAAATAAATATGAACCAAACTTCTGGGGAAATAAATGGAGGAAAAGTTTTTATAACTTCAGGTAAAAACGGAAAGTTACAGGCAGATAATGTTGGTGGAAATTCAAATAAAAATTATATAGATTTGAAAAATAATGTTAAAGGAGTTTTTTCTTCTGATAAAGGAGAAACAACAAATTATAATGGAAGTTTAGCGAGAATTTTCTTAGCGGATTCCAAGACAGGATATCAGGCAAAAAAAATTGCACTTATTGGTGATTCTGTTATAGATGTAAAAAATCAAGCAACGATATATTCTAAAAGTTCTGAAATTTTTCCAGATACAGAAGAGATGAGAATACTTAGCAGATCAAAAGTTATTTTGATAGATAAAAACATGGGGAAATCTGTTGCTTTGGCTGACACATTTATAATGAAGGGCGAAAATATTGAACTCATTGGAAATGTAGTAATCGATAATGAAAAGGCTTTGATAACTGCTGATAAGGCTATTTATTCCACAGAAACAAAAATTTTAAAAGCTATGGGAAAAGTTGTAATAAATAATAAAGAGCAAAAATAATAAATTTAAAATTTTAAATATAAAAAGAAAAAATTCAAGAATAAAATCAAGAATAAAATTTGAGGCGAGGTTGAGACATGGAAGATTTATTTGCGGAAAATCTTTGCAAGACTTATAAAAAAAGAAAAGTGGTTGATAACGTTTCATTAAAAGTTGATAAGGGAGAAATAGTTGGGCTGCTTGGTCCAAATGGTGCGGGGAAA
This sequence comes from Fusobacteriaceae bacterium, assembly GCA_051647385.1. GTDB lineage: Bacteria > Fusobacteriota > Fusobacteriia > Fusobacteriales > Fusobacteriaceae > JAGNZR01. The sequence continues at coordinate 7,741 of JBOFDW010000228.1, read as the reverse complement.
ACTACAACATTTTATATGATAACTGGAATTGTTCAACCTGATTCAGGAAAAGTTTTTTCCAACGAAAAGGATATTACGAAAGAACCAATATATAAAAGAGCAAATATGGGAATTGGATATCTTGCACAAGAGCCTTCTGTTTTTAGAAATTTGACAGTTGACCAAAATATCCGTGCAATTTTAGAACTTAAAAATTATTCAAAAGCTGAGCAAGATGAAACTGTGGATAAACTTTTGGAAGAATTTAAAATTACTCATGTAAAAAACTCCATGGGATTTTCTCTTTCTGGTGGAGAGCGTCGGCGTGTGGAAATTGCCAGAACAATTGCAAATAATCCAAGCTTTATTTTACTTGACGAACCATTTGCTGGAGTTGATCCAATAGCAGTTGAAGATATTCAAAATATTATAAAATATTTAAAAGAGAAGGGGCTTGGGATTTTAATAACTGACCACTCAGTGCGTGAGACTCTTAGTATAACAGATAAAGCTTATATTATGGCGAACGGTAAAATTTTAATTTGTGGAACTCCAAAAGAAATTGAGCAGGATGAAGTTGCTAGAAAAATTTATCTCGGAGAAAGTTTTAAACTTGATTAAAAAATATATTAAATATTATAAATTAAAAATAAAAAATATTATTGAAACTGCAAGGGGTAAATTATGTTGACAGGAAATGAAATTAGAAAAAAATTTATAGAATTTTTTGAGAGCAAGAATCATAAAACTTATGAGAGTGCTTCTCTTATCCCCGATGACCAAAGCCTTCTTTTGACTGTTGCGGGCATGGTTCCTTTTAAGCCATATTTTCTTGGACAAAAAGAAGCACCGTGTCCAAGAATTACAACTTATCAAAAATGTATTCGTACAAATGATTTGGATAATGTAGGTAAAACTGCGAGACATCATACTTTTTTTGAAATGCTTGGAAATTTTTCTTTTGGAGATTATTTCAAAGAAGAATCAATAATTTGGTCTCTAGAATTTGTGACAAAAATTTTGGGAATTCCAAAGGAAAAACTTTGGGTATCTGTTTTTACAACTGATGACGAAGCTGAAGAAATTTGGATAAAAAAATGCGGTTTCAAAAAAGAAAGAATAATTCGTATGGGTGAAAGTGAAAACTGGTGGTCAGCAGGACCAACTGGTTCATGCGGACCTTGTTCAGAAATTTATGTTGATAGAGGAATTTCTTATGGTGGCGATGAAAATTCAAAACTTGGAGATGACGGAACTGACAGCAGATTTATAGAAATTTGGAATTTGGTTTTCACAGAATGGAATAGGAAAGAAGATGGAACTCTTGAGCCATTACCAAAAAAAAATATTGATACAGGTGCTGGGCTTGAGCGTATTGCATCAGTTGTTCAGAATAAAGAAAATAATTTTGAGACAGATTTACTTTTCCCTATACTTGAAAAAGTTTCTGAGATATCTAAGAAAAAATATAAATCAGATGAAAAGTCAGATTATTCTTTAAAAGTTATAGCAGATCATGCTCGTGCTGTTACTTTTCTAGTCAGTGATGGAGTTATGCCGTCTTTTGATGGGCGAGGTTATGTTCTTAGAAAAATACTTCGGCGAGCAATAAGACACGGTCGACTTCTTGGAATTGAAGGACTTTTCATGTATGAGCTTGCTGATAAAGTTGTTGAAATAATGGGAAATGCTTATCCAGAAATTATTATAAATTTATCACATATAAAAAAGACTATAAAAATAGAAGAAGAAAATTTTTCAAAAACTTTACATCAAGGTATAAATTTGTTTAATAATGAGATTTCAAAGCTAAAAGAAAATAATGATAAAAAACTTTCTGGAGATATCTCTTTTAAACTTTATGACACTTTCGGATTTCCTTTTGAACTGGTGCAAGAATTTTGTATAATAGAAGGCATTGAAGTTTCAAAAGAAGAATTCGACGAGAAAATGGAAGAGCAAAAAGAAAAGGCTAGAAGTTCAAGAAAAATTGTAATGGAAAAAGGACAAGATACTTTTATCGAAGAATTCTATGATAAAAATGGAGCGACAAAATTTGTTGGATATGATAAAACAAATATCGAAGCAAAACTTTTGTGTGTGAAAGAAAAAGATGATGGCAAAGTTATTTTGATTTTTGATACGACTCCTTTTTATGCAGAATCTGGAGGTCAAGTTGCCGACCATGGAACAATTACTTCTTCAAATTTCACTGGAAAAGTTTTAGAAGTTCAAAAGCAAAAAGAAATTTTTATGCACACTATTCATATTATTAAAGGAAAAGAAAATTTAATTGAAGGCAAAAATTACTCTTTGATAGTTGATATGACTAGAAGAGAAAATATTTCGAGAAATCATACCGCCACTCATCTTTTACATAAAGCTTTGAAAGAAGTTTTGGGCGACCATGTTAAACAAGCCGGTTCAGTTGTTGATGAAGATAAACTCAGATTTGATTTTTCCCATTACGAACCTTTGACAGAGGAGCAACTTGAAAAAATAGAGAAAATAATAAATACGAAAATTTCGGAAGGTATTTTATCTGAAATAAAAGAAATGCCTATAGAAGAAGCAAAAAAAAATGGTGCTATGGCACTCTTTGGCGATAAATATGGAAATATAGTTCGGGTAGTTAAGATAGGCGATTATTCAACGGAACTTTGTGGAGGAATCCATGTTGATAATATTTCAAAAATAGGACTTATAGATATTTTTTCTGAGATTGGAATCGCAGCTGGAACTCGGCGGATAGAAGCGAGGACAGGTTATAGTGCTTATGAAGGATTTTATAATTATGAAAAAATTGCACGAAGAGCTTCAAGACTTTTAAAAGTTGACTTAGAAAATTTGGACACACGACTTGAAATAGTTTTGGAACAATTAAAAAATAATCACAAACAAATTGAAGAATTAAAATCTAAACTTGCAACTTACGAAACAAAAGATTTTTTTATAAATTTTGAAGAAATTAATGGCGTTAAAGTTTTAATAAAATCATTTGAGAATAAAGAACCAGAATTTTTGCATGAAATTATAGATAGAGGAAAGGAAAAACTTGGTAGTTGTGTGATTGCACTTGGAAGCAAAACTGATAAAGCAATTTTTGCCGTTGGGATTTCAAAAGATTTAATAGGGAAAATAAAAGCTGGTGATTTAGTGAAAGAAGCGGCTATTATTGCTGGTGGAAATGGCGGAGGTCGTTCAGATTTTGCTCAAGCCGGTGGTAAAGATGCTTCAAAAGTTGACGAAGCTATGGCAAAAATAAAAAGTATTTTGGAACAATCATTATGAACGACAAAAAATATTTAGCTTTGGATATTGGAGACGTTAGAATTGGAGTTGCAAAATCTGATAATCTTGGAATGATTGCAACACCTCTTGAAGTTATTGACAGGACAAAAACAAGATCAGTTTTGCGAATAAAAGAAATTTGTGAAATAGAAAACACAAAAAAAATTGTGGTTGGAATTCCAAAAAGTTTGGACGGTAGTGAAAAACGCCAAGCAGAAAAAGTTCGTGAATATATTGAGAAGCTAAAAAAAAATATTAGTGATTTAAAAATTTATGAAATAGATGAGAGATACACAACTGTTTCAGCCGACAAAATTTTGGATGAACTTGGAACTAAAGGTGCTTTGGAAAAAAGAAAAGTAGTTGACAAAGTTGCAGCAGCAATAATATTACAAAATTTTTTGAATAAAATAAAAAAAGAGAAAGAAAACAAAAACGAATGAGGAAGGATTAAATATGAAAAAAGGAAATTTATTCAAAGTTTTATTTGTACTTTGTGTGGTTTTTGGAGCTGCATGGCTTACTTTTGAAAAACCTATAAATTTGGGGTTGGATTTAAAAGGCGGGGTTTATGTTGTCCTTGAGGCAAAACCAGACGCAGGGCAAAAACTTGATAAAGAAGCTATGAACCGACTTATAGAAGTTTTGGACAGACGTATAAATGGACTTGGAGTTGCTGAGTCAGTTGTTCAAAAAGCTGGAGATGATAGAGTTATCATCGAACTTCCAGGAGTTACAAATACTGAGGAAGCCATAAAAATGATTGGAAAGACAGCTTTGATGGAATTTAAAATTGTAAAAGATGATGGAACTTTAGGAGAAACTTTATTAACTGGTTCTGCACTAAAAAAAGCTGGAGTTTCTTATGGAGAGCTTGGAAATCCACAAATACAATTTGAGATGACAGCAGAAGGAGCACAAAAATTTGCAGAAATTACAAGAAATAATATTGGAAAAAAACTTGCGATAACTTTGGATGGAACTATTCAAACAGCTCCAACAATCGAAGGAGAAATTCCAAGTGGAAGCGGAGTGATAAAAGGTTCATATACTGTTGAAGAAGCAAAAGCCACAGCTACACTTTTAAATGCAGGAGCACTTCCTGTTAAAGCAGAAATCATTGAGACAAGAACTGTTGGGGCAAGTCTTGGTGATCAGTCAATTGCAAAAAGTGCAAAAGCTGGAGTAGTTGCTCTTATTCTTGTTGGATTTTTTATGATATTGTTTTATAGACTTCCAGGATTTATAGCAGTCATAGCTCTTGGAGCTTTTGGACTTATAACTTTTGGTGTGTTAAATTTTATAGATGCAACTCTTACTTTGCCTGGAATAGCTGGAATAATTTTGTCACTTGGTATGGCAGTTGATGCAAACGTAATTATATTTGAAAGAATAAAAGATGAACTAGAACTTAAAAATTCTGTTTCAAATTCAATTGATGCAGGATTTACAAAAGGTTTTTCTTCAATTCTTGACGGGCAAATTACGACTCTACTTATTACAGCAATTTTATTTGTGTTTGGAACAGGACCTATAAAAGGTTTTGCAATTACTTTAACAATTGGAGCTATAGCTTCAATGTTCACGGCACTTACGCTTACAAAAGTAATGCTCAAAAATTTCTTGACATTATTAAGACTTAATAATAAGCCGTCACTGTTTGGAGTAAAGGGAGGAGCTAAATAATGAAAACAAATTTGAATGTAGTTAAAAGAAGTAAATTATATTTATCAATAGCAATTATTTTTACGTTAGCTTCTGTGGCAGCAATATTTTTTAAAGGTCTAAATTATGGAATTGACTTTACAGGTGGTAATATTTTCCAGCTAAGGTTCGAAGAAAAAGTTACACTTGCAGATTTAAATCCAAAGCTTGATGAAATTTCAAAAAATATTTCTGAATTAAAATCTAGAAAAGTTCAAGTTTCAGAAGGTAACGTAGTTATAATTAGAACTCCTGAGATGGCTGAAGAAACAAAAACAAAATTTATAGAAGAATCAACAATTCTTGGAAAATATACTGTTGAAAAAATAGATAAAGTCGGTGCAAGTATTGGAAAAGAATTAAAAACTTCTGCGATTTATTCTTTGATAATTGGGATGATTTTAATTGCATCATATATAACGATAAGATATGAATTTAAATTTGCCATAGGCGGAATTTTGAGTTTGCTTCACGATGTACTTTTTGCAGTTGGAGCGATTGCATTATTAGGTTATGAAGTCAATACAGAATTTATTGCAGCAGTTCTTACTATTCTAGGATATTCAATAAATGATACAATAGTAATTTTTGATAGAATTAGAGAAAAACTCCGTGTTTCAGAAGATAGAAAAAAATTAACATTCGGAGATATTTTAAATATAGGTTTAAACGATGTTATGATTCGTTCGATAAATACATCCGTAACTACTTTGCTTGCAGCAGTTGCAATATTTATTTTTGGAGGAGATTCTCTAAAAACTTTTATAGTAACTTTAATTGTTGGAGTTGCAGCCGGAACTTATTCGTCAGTTTTTATAGCAACACCAATAGTGTATTTGTTGGATAAAGATAGAGACGGTAGAGGAACGATAAACTTCAAGTCTGATGAAGACGAAGATTATAAAGAAAAAATAATAGTATAATATAGTATAAATAAATAAAACAAATAAATAAAATTAAGATTTAAAATTAAAAAAAAAATTAAATATTAAAATTTAGAGGAAAGATTATTTGGAGGGATAAAAAAGTGGTTAGAGTAATTCTAGAATCTGGAAAAGAAAAAAAGATTCAAAATTTTTATCCCAATGTTTTCAAAGATGATATTTTAAAAATTCAAGGTGAACCAAAAAATGGTGACATAGTTGATGTCTGCATGAAAGATTTAAAATTTGTGGGGCGTGGTTATGTGACAGAAGGAACTTCTTCTTTTGTTAGAATATTAACTACTAAAGATGAAGTGATAGACGCAAAATTTCTTTTTGAGAAAATAAAAAAAAGTTTTGAAAAAAGAGCTCACTTGGAATCAGAAACAAATTGCGTTCGAGCTTTTTATTCTGAGGCTGATGGGATACCGGGATTAATTATAGATAAATTTGATAAATATATTTCTGTGCAATTTAGAAATGCAGGAATAGAAATTTTTCGTCAGGAAATAATTAATGCTATAAAAAAAATATTTAAACCTAAGGGAATTTATGAGCGAAGTGATGTTGAAAACAGAACTCTCGAAGGAATAGAACAAAAGACAGGAATAATTTTTGGAGAAATTCCAGATAGAATTATTATGGAAGATAATAATATAAAGTTTTATATTGATATTATTAACGGGCAAAAAACAGGTTTTTTTTTGGATCAAAGAGACTCAAGAAAATTTATACGAAAATATATAAATGAGCGAACAAAATTTTTGGATGTGTTTTCTAGTAGTGGAGGATTTTCCATGACTGCTCTAAAACAAAATGCAGAAAAAGTTGTTGCAATAGATAAAGATTCTCATGCATTAAAATTATGCGAAGAAAATTTTATTTTGAATAATTTTAGTCAAGAAAATACAAAAAATAAATTTCAGGCTAGTGAAGGCGACGCGTTTTCTCTTTTGAAAACTATGGCGGACAGAGGAGAAAAATTTGATATAATAACTCTCGATCCCCCGTCACTTGTTAAGAAAAAAATCGACATCATGAGAGGGCGTGATTTTTTCTTTGAGCTTTGTGATAATAGTTTTAGAATGATTTCAAATGGTGGAATACTTGGCGTGATGACTTGTGCGTATCATATTTCTTTACAAGATTTAATTGAAGTTACAAGAATGGCGGCTTCAAAAAATGGAAAATTAGTTCAGGTCTTGGGAATAAATTATCAGCCAGAAGATCATCCGTGGATAATTCATGTGCCAGAAACACTTTATTTAAAAGCACTGTGGGTTAAGGTGGTGGAAAACTAAATGTACTTAGATATTTTTGTTTTAATATTACTTTTACTTTTTATGCGAAAAGGTTTTGTGATAGGTTTTTTTGTGGAATTTATTTCTATTTTTGGACTTATTGGGAATTTTTTCTTAGCAAGATTTTTTCTGCCAATAATTTTAAATATTTTTAATTGGGACAAGTTTGTAATGTCAAAAGTTTATTTATATTATATTATTCTTGGAATTTTATATTTATGTTTAATTGCAATTACTTCAGCCATTGGTACTTTTTTTGCAAAACAAGAAAAACCTTTGCCAATAAAAATTATGGGACTTGTACTTGGAATTATAAAAGGAATAATTTTTTGCTTTATATTAATTTCAATTTTCCAAATAATTTCATATAATAAACCAAAACTAAAAAAATATAGTAGCGAAAGTGTTTCAGTAGAAGTATTTCACAAAGTAATTCCGTATGCGTATTCTTATTTGCCAAATGAAGTGAGAATAAAAATAGACGAGATTTTAAAAAATAGTCTTGTAGAAAAATATATAAAAAAAATCTAGATTAATATTTGA
>JBOFDW010000227.1:0-6815 GCA_051647385.1 Fusobacteriaceae bacterium | reverse complement strand
TAGCTTCTAGTTCAAGAATTTCAAAACCAGCTCTTGATGCATATGCAAAAAAAGTTGCTAACGCTGTGAGAAAATCTTTTGGAAATAATTTTCCAGTTTATATTTCTATAGGTTATGATGATGCACCATTTGATGCTAGTCTTTTAAGAGGAAAATATTAATTTGATTTTCTTTTTACTCTCTCCAAAATTTCACAATAAATTTTGGAGAGGGTCTTTTCAACATTATGCTATAAGTAAATTGACATATAAATTTATTTTTATATAGGAGGTAAAAATTATGAAAAAATTTCTAGTTATTTTAATGACTATGGTAGGAATCGCTGCTTATGCAAATGACAGATATGATATGGCTGAGCAACAAGCTGAAGGTGTTATTTATGATACTTTGGCTACTATTCCAGACGGAAATACGAGCGTTGATATTTGGGATGTAAGTATCGATATTAAATATGGAAGAACAGATGTTGAGATTGATATTCCTAACGGTTCAAGAGTTTCAAAACCAGCTCTTGATGCTTATGCAAGAAAAGTTGCTGCTGCTGTTAAAAAATCTCTTGGAAATAATAAACCAGTTTATATTGAAATTGGTGAAGATGAATCTTTCTTTGATTCAAAACTTTTAAGAAAGACTTACTAAAATTTTTAATACAAAATTTTGAAGACACTCAAATTACGAGTGTCTTTTTTTATTTGTGAATATTTTCTTTTCAAAATATGGTATAATATTTTATTACGAAAAAATTGAGGTAAAGAAATGAGCGAACTTTCAAAAGAGGGAAAAACTTTTTCCCCTATGAAAAAAATGAAGAAGAGAAAAAGAATTCTAGCAGAAAAAGAGCATGCAACTAGGACTGAAAATAAACGAGTGAATTCAGAAAATAGAAAAGCACGAGCAGAGCGGAGTGAAATTATTGAGCAAGTTTCTGTTGTTAAAATTTTGGGCTACGAAAAAAATATGCTTCAAATTGAGCTTGATGGCAAGATAGAAAAAAGAGCTTTAATTTTTGATAAGCGTAAAATTAACAAGAATAATCTTGAAGAAAATTTGCCAAAGTTTGAGCTAAAACTTTTTGGTGAAAATTTTGTGATATCTTCTCTGGCAAACTTTGATGAGATGAAAGAAAATTTGCTCTGGAAACTTGAGGAAGAATTTTTCTAAATTTCTTTTTGTTTTGGAGATTTTTATAGTATAATATATTGCGATAAATAAAATAATTAAATAAATTTTGACGAGGTACAATATGAAATTTTTAGGAGTGATTCCAGCTCGTTACGCATCCACAAGACTTGAGGCAAAACCTCTCAAGGATATTTGCGGACACTCAATGATAGAATGGGTATACAAAAGAACTTTGAAGTCCAAGCTCGATAAAGTTGTCGTAGCAACTGACGATAAAAGAATTTTTGACGAGGTGAAAAGTTTTGGTGGTGAAGCAATCATGACCAGAGTTGACCATGAGAACGGGACGAGTCGTATAGCAGAAGTCTGCGATAAAATTTCTGGATATGATGTTGTTATAAATGTTCAGGGGGATGAGCCTCTCATTGAATTTGAAATGATAAATTCTCTGATATCAGCTTTTGAAAATGAACCAGAACTTGTTATGGGTACTCTTAAGCAAAAACTTAAAGACATAAAAGATATTGAGAACCCAAATTTTGTAAAAGTTATTGCTGACAAAAATAATTATGCGATATATTTTTCTAGGAGTGTAATTCCATATCCGAGAAATTTTGAGCTGAAAAATAATGAAAATATTTATTTTAAGCACGTAGGAATTTACGGTTATAAATCTGACTTCGTTAAAAAATATTCTGAGATGCCTCAAACAAATTTGGAGAAGTGTGAGTCGCTTGAGCAGCTTAGAGTTTTGGAGAACGGATACAAAATAAAAGTGCTTGAGACTCCATTTGAAATTGTAGGGGTGGATACTCAAGAAGATTTGGAGCGTGTGCGAAAAATTATTTGTAATCAAAATATTGTTTTGGATTGAGGGTTAAGGAAATGAAATCAGAATTAAAATTAAAGTTTGAAGAAATATTTAGGGCAACTTTTTTGCTAGATTTTTCACCTAAATATGCTTTTAAATTTAAAAGTATATTTATACTTTTATTAAGCTCACTTTTTTTTATTGGATGTGGAAATTTATCCACTCAAATTAATAGGTCTTGGATAGCTCGTGGATTTTATGGAGCAAAAAGAATTGAGGAACTTCCTTTCCCTGAAACAAAAGTTGAGGACGGGACTTTTGGTCTAGTTGATGATACTATTGGCTATAAAAGAATGGCTGGTGGTACAGAATATTCTTACTTGAAATTTTACTCGGATAAAAATGTTAAGGGACTTGGTTCTGAGACAAGATATTGGCGATGGGAAGTTTCTATATCAAAACAAGAACTTTCAAATATGCTGAATAAAAATGTTTATAACTTGAGCAGGGCAAAACCTGGGTCAGTTTTTACTCTAAAAAATGGCAAATGGATTAGCGGTAGTGTCCAGCAAAATCCTATTGGTAAGCTTCAAGATGTTGGAGTAGTAAGACGGGGTAGTTCTGGAATTGCCCTTGATTTTTTGATAAAAGGTAGTGGCGGTATTTATGTTGTTCGCCGAGAAAGTAACATCAGAAAAATTTTGGACTTTTCAAAGTCCAGTAGAGGTACGAGTCGAGATATTGAGCTCAAAGGTAAAAATGGTGCTGTAATTTCAAAGAACGCTGTAACTTTTCCATCGGCATTTTTTTCCATGGAACTTAAAGGTGGCAACTACATTTTTTATGGTGGAGGATTTGGTCACGGTATAGGTCTACCTCAAACTGCTGCTTCAGATTTAGCCTCAACATACAGATATAATTACAAAAATATTTTGAAGAGATATTATCCAGGTGCATCTCTTTCTGACATAGACGATATAGTTCGTGATTTCTCAGGAAATATTCGTGTAGGAGTTACTACAAATGCAAGGTCAGCACAGCACGATAGAATAAATTTGAAAGCTGAAGATGGAATTTTACTTGATTCAGGGAAGTCAACTTATCGTATCAATCCAAATGTTACTGTAGAATTTATCAGAACAAAAGAAGGAGTTGCTGCTAGACTTGGAGGAAAACCGGTTCTATCTTCCAGAGATAAAATCATCGCAACATCCAGCGGAAAAATTGCAGTAACTTCCATTGCTCGTAACGGATCTTTTGGTCCAAAATATAGAGGGAAGTTTGAGATAAAACCTTATACAGGCAATAAACTTTTGCTCATAAACGAAATTAATATTGAAGAATATTTGATGCAAGTTGTTGGAAGCGAAATGCCGGGCTCTTTCCCAGAAGAGGCTTTAAAGTCTCAAGCTGTTGCTGCTCGAACTTATGCCATGAGAGGAGTCTTGGGCAGACGGTATGAAAAATATGGATTTGATGTTGATGACACAGATTTGAGTCAAGTATATAATATTGCACCAGAAAAAGATGAAGTAACAGAGGCGGTCAAAGGTACTGCTGGAAAAATTTTGCAGTATAATGGCAAGCCAATAGACGCATTTTTCTACTCAACAAGCTCAGGATATTCTGCGTCACCTATTGAAGTTTGGTAGAAAAAATTAAGGAGAGAGTTTTCATGCTAGATAAAATAATAATTAAGGAGAGAGTTTTCATGCTAGATAAAATAATAATTAAGGGTGCAAGACAGCACAACTTAAAAAATATTGATGTAGAAATACCAAAGAATCAATTCGTTGTAATTACAGGAGTCAGTGGAAGCGGAAAATCTTCACTTGCTTTTGATACGATTTATTCAGAAGGGCAAAGAAGATATGTGGAAAGTTTGTCTGCATATGCAAGGCAATTTATTGGTCAGATGAACAAACCAGACATCGACAGCATAGAAGGACTTGCACCTGCAATTTCCATAGAACAAAAAACTACAAACAGAAATCCACGGTCTACAGTTGGGACAATAACAGAAGTCTATGATTATATGAGGCTTCTTTTTGCACATATAGGGACGGCTCACTGCCCAATTTGTGGCACAGCAGTTGAGAGACAATCCATCGAAGAAATTGTTGAAGGTGTCATGAACAAATTCAAAAACGGTCAGAAGCTAATTATTTTGTCTCCTGTTGCTAGGGGAGAAAAAGGTACGCACAAAAATTTGTTCCTAAATCTTTTGAAGAAAGGTTTTGTTCGTGCAAGAGTTGACGGAGAAATTTTACACCTTGACGATAAAATCGAACTTGATAAAAATAAGAAACATGATATTGAGGCTGTCGTTGATAGGCTAGTAATAAAAATTAAAGACGAAGATTTTCTCTCAAGATTTACTCAAGGTATAGAATCTTGCACTGAACTTTCTGGTGGAAAAATTATACTAAATATTGATGAGAAAGATTTTCCGTATAGTGAAAATTTGAGCTGTCCTATTCATGATGAAACAAGTATCCCAGAACTTAACCCTAGACTTTTTTCTTTTAACGCACCATACGGAGCTTGTCCTGAGTGTAAAGGTCTTGGTAAAAAACTGGAAGTTGAAGAAAGTAGGCTTGTCATCGATGAAAATTTATCTTTGAATCAAGGTGGAATTTATGTCCCTGGAGCTTCAGCTCTAAAAGGATATTCATGGGAAATTTTTAAGACAATGTGTAATGCATTCAAAGTCGATATGAATAAACCTATAAAAAAACTTAGCGAGAAAGAACGAAATATAATTTTCTACGGAACTGAAGGCAAAAAATTCAAGTTCTCTTATGAGGGAGAATTTACTTTTAAAGGCGAAAAAGATTATGAAGGTATAGTAAAAAATCTCGAGAGAAGATATCACGAAAGTTTCTCTGAGGCAATGAAAGAAGAAATAGAAGAAAAATACATGGTTGAAAAACTTTGCAATCTTTGTAATGGAAAGAGACTTAAAGCAGAAGTTCTTGCTGTCACTGTTGGCGACAAAAATATTATGGAAATTTGCGATATGAGCATAAAAAAATGCTTAGAATTTTTCATGGAAATTACACTTACACCTAAGCAAGAAAAAATCGCAGCAGAAATTTTGAAAGAAATCAGAGAGCGACTAACTTTTATGATAAATGTTGGGCTGGAATATCTTTCTTTATCACGTGAAACAAAAACTTTGTCTGGCGGTGAATCTCAGCGGATAAGACTGGCAACACAAATTGGGTCAGGACTTACTGGTGTGCTATATGTTTTGGATGAGCCAAGTATTGGACTTCACCAAAGGGACAACGATAAACTTTTGGTCACACTTTCTAGGCTAAAAAATTTGGGGAACACTCTTATTGTTGTTGAACATGACGAAGACACTATGAGACAGGCAGATTATATTTTGGATATGGGACCAGGTGCTGGGGTCAACGGTGGGGATATAGTTTTTGCAGGAACACCAACCGATATGTTAAAATCAAAAAAATCCATGACAGGACAATTTTTAAACGGGACTATTGAAATTACAACTCCAAAGAAACGGCGAAAATTTAAGAGCTGCATTACTATAAAAGGTGCAAAAGGAAATAATCTTAAAAATGTTACAGTGGAAATTCCAAAAGAAATTATGGTCGTGGTTACAGGTGTGAGTGGTAGCGGAAAATCTACGCTTATAAATCACACTCTTTTTCCTGCACTATTTAATAAGCTCAACGGTGGAAAACTTTATCCACTAGAATATAAATCACTTGATGGACTTGAGAATGTAGATAAAGTTATAGACATTGACCAGTCGCCTATTGGTCGAACTCCTCGTTCAAATCCTGCCACATATACAAAAATATTTGATGATATTAGATCTCTTTTTGCTGAGACTGGTGACGCAAAAATAAAAGGATATGATAAAGGACGATTTTCTTTTAACGTAAAAGGCGGACGTTGTGAGGCGTGTCAAGGTGCAGGAATAATAAAAATCGAAATGAATTTTTTGCCAGATGTTTACGTAGAGTGCGAAGTTTGTAAAGGCAAACGTTACAACAGAGAAACTTTGGATGTACATTATAAACATAAAACAATTTCTGACGTTCTTGATATGTCAGTTGGAGAGGCTTATAGTTTTTTTGAGGCGATTCCTTCCCTAGAAAGAAAATTAAAAGTTTTGATGGATGTTGGGCTTGATTATATTAAGCTTGGTCAGCCTGCCACAACTTTGTCTGGTGGAGAAGCTCAGAGAATAAAACTTGCAGCGGAACTTTCTAAGATGTCTCGAGGTAAGACCGTTTATATTTTGGATGAGCCAACAACAGGGCTACATTTTGAAGACATCAGAAAATTATTGGAAGTTTTGAATCGCCTAGTTGATAAAGGAAATTCAGTAATAATAATTGAGCATAATTTAGACGTAATAAAATCTGCTGATTATGTAATCGATATCGGACCTGAGGGTGGAGATGCAGGGGGGACAGTTTTGGCAACTGGGACTCCAGAGGAAATTGCCAAGATTAAAAAAAGTTATACAGGAATTTATTTGAAGAAAGTTTTGGAGAAAAATGATAAAAAAGTTTCTGAAAAAGTTTTAGAGAAAAAAATTAAGCAAAAAAAATAAGAAAAAATATTTACGAATAAAAATATTAGAGCCAAAATAATTAAGCGAAAATCTAATCTAAAAATTTAAGATAAAATTAATCGGGAGCTGAAAAAATGTACGAATACCTAAACGGAGTTATAACAACCAAAAAACCTGAGTACGTAACAGTGGATGTAAACGGAATTGGATATAAAGTTTTTACTTCTCTCAAAACTTATGATAAAATAGTTGTGGGGTCAACGTCAAAACTTTATATTTACAATCACATAAAAGAGGACGCGTTTAAGCTCGTAGGATTTTTGGAGG
>JBOFDW010000226.1:0-4112 GCA_051647385.1 Fusobacteriaceae bacterium | reverse complement strand
GTTTCTGCAATTGCAAAAATTCATCCAGCTTGGTTAATGGTTTTTGGTTTTGCATCTGGCTGGACAAATGAAAATATGTCTCTTGCAATTATTGGAACAACTGGACTTTATCTTTTATTTATTTATAGAAGAAAATTTTTAGCCTTTGAGTGGAAAATATTAGGAACTTTTTTATTGTGGTCAGCTGTGATGATGTTGGCAATTTGGTCGCTCAATTGGAGATATGAAAATTGGAAAATAATTTCTATTATCTGCTTGGCAATTTTAATTTTTTCTGCTATTCTTGTGGCACTTATTTTAGAAGATAAACTTTTGCATGAAAAATCTGTTATCGAAATTTCTAACGGAAATAAGTTATCAGCTCGTTGGGCAATTTTATTTAGTGGATTTGTTGTTGGAATGGTATTTTTACTTTTTGCACCTGGTAATTTTGCTCGTTCAAAAATTACAACTGATACTTATAAGCAAATAAATTTCAAGCCAACTTTCTGGGGAAGTTTAAAAATAATTTTGGTTGACACGAAATTGGTTTGGGTTGTGCTTGGATTAATAATATTATTTTTTATTTTTCTAATAATCAAAAAACAATATAAAAATTTTGGAATAAGCAGCGTTTATTATTATGAACTTATAATCGGAGTTGTTGCACTTTTGGCAATGTGGGGTTCACCATTTTTTCCTGCAAGAGCTGGATATGGTGCGGTAGTTTACATTATAGTTTTCATAATTAATATAGTACTTGAGATTATAGAAAAATTTCAGATTCATAAAAAAATTATGGTTGCAATAAATATTATTTCTTTAGCAACTGTAATTATAAGTTTTGGATTTGCGTTTGGTGCATACAAAGTTTTTTGGGAGCAAGGAATTGAACGAGCTCAAATTTTAACAGATCCCAATAGAAAATTTGAAGAACTTACAATTTTACCAAACATGAGACAAGAAAATAAACATCTTTCAATTAAAGAAGGGCTTTTGGTTGCACAAATTTCAAAATCTTTGGAATTATTTTATCAAAAGAAAAAGGTTTTAATAGTAGATAGAATTAGTTATGAAAATCTTATTACTCGAGATTATCTTTCAAATGCGTTTTATACTTTTGCTGAAAATAATACAGAGCCACGTCCTAGAATTAAGGGAATTTATATTTCTAAAGAACGTAATGAAGAAGATAAATTTACTATTTTGGTTCGTGGTGGATATTGGGATAAAGATGAGCGGATACTTTTGGAAGATATAGATATTTATCCAATTGAATCTGAAACTAAAAAATTAAAAAATAATGCAAAATCTTTTAAATATACTTTGCGTGGAAATTCTTTGTTTGTTCGTGGCGATATGTTTTTCATAGATGTGATTCACAATAAAGAATTTAGAGATTTTGAAAAGATAGAAGTAAATATGAGCGTTTCAAAAGTTGATTTAAATAATCCAAATAATATTTTGAGTTCTGAGAAGAGAAGAATTACTTTTTATAAAGTTAAATAAAATTTGAAAACACACTCGAGTTTGAGTGTGTTTTTTTTATTGCAAATTTTGTGATATAATTTTGTTATACTTTTTTGAAATAAATAATTAAGAGGAGATAAAAATTATGGGAGCAGTTTATAAAAAATTTATAAAAAATTATAAACCTAATAGTTTATTTAAAAATGAAAAACATTTTAAAACTCATTGCAATGGAATAGAACAGTTCTTACAATTTATTTTTGTCGACACCTTTGTTTTAGGGAAAGCTAAGGATGACATTCAAGGGATCTTATCTGATAAAAACTGGAAATATTATTCAGATGAAAACACGATTGAAAAATATAAAAAATATTTAAATAAAAAATTTTCATTTATAGAGTTCAGTGAAATAGATGAATATTCTGATGATGAAATTCAAAAATTTTTAGAGGATAAACTTGTTAAAGCTTTTTTTATTTCATTCGGTTGTGAAAACATCGAAAAATTTTTACAAAGTTTTATAGAATATAGGAAAAATACGCCACATTTTTATCAAAGAATTATCTATGGTGCACCCGGTTCAGGAAAAAGCAAAATGTTGAATGATGAAGCAAATAAATTTTTTGATAATCAAAAAAAATTTAAAATTATTGATCCAATAGAAAGGGTAACTTTTTATGATGGTTATACTTACGGTCAATTTGTAGGTTCATACAAGCCAGTTCGTGAATATGTAAAAAATAAAAAAGAAAGTGTAAAAAAAATTCAATTA
Source organism: Fusobacteriaceae bacterium (assembly GCA_051647385.1). GTDB lineage: Bacteria > Fusobacteriota > Fusobacteriia > Fusobacteriales > Fusobacteriaceae > JAGNZR01. The sequence goes on along the minus strand of JBOFDW010000226.1, from coordinate 1,891 downwards.
AGCTTTGAATATGTGCCAGGACCTCTTTTAAGGCAATTATTACAGTCATATTTAAATCCAGAAAATAATTTTTTGTTAATAATTGAAGAATTGAACAGAACAAAAGTGGAAAGAGTCTTTGGTGATGTTTTTCAACTATTGGATAGAAATAATATTGGTGAGAGTCAATATCATATTTCCTTATCAGAGGATCAAAAAAAATTTTTGAAAGAAAAGTTAGAAGATAATTATGAAAAAATTTTTAAAAAAGATAAGCTTTATTTTCCAGATAATTTTTATATTTGGTGTACTATGAATAGTGCCGATCAAGGAGTTTTCCATTTAGATACAGCATTTAAAAGAAGATGGAATTTTGAATATGTTTCTCTTGATCATTATGAAAACGAATGTGAAAATTTTGTTTTAAAGACAAATGTTGTTGAAATTAAATGGAATCTTTTCAGGAAAATAATTAATAATATTCTTTTAGAGATTAGTATTCCAGAAGATCGATTACTAGCACCATTTTTTATAAAGCAAGATGATTTTAAAAATAACAAAAAAATGTATATGGAGATATTTTTTTAAATAAAGTTTTAATGTATTTATTTGAAGATGTCCTCCGTTATAAAGATAAAGATGTTTTATTTGATTCTAAAATTAAAAGTTTTTCTCAATTAGTAAGATCTTACAATGAAAATAAAAATATTTTTAGTGATAATGTTAAAAAAATGTTAGGAAATAAAAATGAGTAATAACATAATATGTGAATTAAATATAATTTTTTTTATTGAGGAAGAATATTTTATTAAATCTAAATTGGATGAAATTTCCAAAAATGAAATTAAAATTTTACTAAAAAAAAAAATTTTAATTGAAAATAAAAATTATGAACTTTATTTTAATTATGTCGGAATAATTTCTTTAAAAAAATATTACATTATTGTTTTACCAAAAATTTTTAGTAGATTTGAAGAAGAAAAATTTAATTATGGCAAATTTGTTTATAATATTTTAAAAAAGTATTCTTCAGAAAAAAAAAGTCTTGAAAAACAAGGGTTCAAAGATGATGAAGAAAAAGAATATTTTGATAAGCTTCCAATTTATAAATATTTGATAGAAAATTTTTATGAAAATGGACTTTACGAACGAGAAAAAAAAATTTTTGAGATCAATGGCAGTGGCGAAATTTGCTGGGAAAATACTATTGAGAAATCTGAAATCTTTTTTGATAGTGATCAAACACCATTTTTTACTGAGATGCACACTCAAAAGTATAGTAATGAAGAAGCTTATCATATAAAAGAACTTCACAAATTTATATTAAATGTGGCAAGTAAATATTTAAATGCTTTTTCAAAAATATCTGATGATAAATACAATGAGATATTTTTTCCAGTTAAAGATAATTTGTTTTCTGACAAAGATTTTATAATTAAAATTTTAGATAGAGAACTTAACGAAACTTTTGATGAGAAAAAATTGAATTTACTTAAAACAATGGAAACAATTGTTAAAGAGAAAGAATTTAGATTAAGCCCCGATATTTATTATTTCGGAACCAAGTCTTTTTATAATGTTTGGGAAGTTGCTTTGCAAGAATTTTTTGGTCATGATAAAAATAATAATTTGATAAAAGAATTTGTACCACGTTGGAAAAATCTTGTGAATGGTAAGACAGAAAATGGCTATCCTATTATTCCAGATATTATAAAAATAGTTGATAAAACTTTTTATCTTTTTGACGCGAAATATTATGACACAGATTTTACTGAAGACGGGATAAAAAATTCACAGCCAAAAACTTATGATATAGCAAAACAATTTATGTATTTAGAGTGTTGCAAAAGATTGAAAGACAAAGATGAAATAAAATATAAATATATTAACGCATTTTTAATGCCAGAAGACG
>JBOFDW010000225.1:0-1892 GCA_051647385.1 Fusobacteriaceae bacterium | reverse complement strand
TGAAAGTATTTTAAATATTCTTTCTTATCTGCATACCAATTTGACTCCCAAGTTCTTGTTATTCCAAGTCTTAATACTCTAGGGTCTACTTTTTGTCCCACAGTTCTACCTCCTTACAAATTACTTTCCTGCTTCTGCTTTTGAAGCTTCTTTTATTTCTTTTTCTGCAACTGTCACAAAGATGTGAGATGTTGGTTTTCTTATAACATCTGCTCTCCCTTTTGCCCTTGGGCTCATTCTTTTTAAATCTGTTCCTTCATTTATCATGATACTAGATACTACGAGTTTTTCTTCATCCATTTTGAAGTTATTAGATGCATTTGCAATTGCTGCTGCAAGTGTTTTTTTAATATGCCCTGCGGCTTTTTTGTTAGTGAATTCTAATATATCCAACGCGTCTAAAGCTGATTTTCCTCTAACCAAGTCTGCTACAAGTCTAGCTTTTCTTGGTGACATTCTTACATATTTAGTTATTGCTCTAGCTTCCACTAGTTCAACCTCCTTTTAACAATGCTCAATTCCTTTATTATTTCTTTTTCTTTTTATCTGCACCATGTCCATAATAAGTTCTCGTTGGTGAAAATTCACCAAGTTTATGTCCTACCATTTGCTCAGTTACATGAACAGGTATGTGCTTTTTACCATTATAAACTCCAAAAGTAATTCCTATGAAGTTTGGGAATATAGTTGATCTTCTAGACCAAGTTTTTATAACCGCTTTTAGATTGCTTGTTGAAACTGCAGTCTCAACTTTTTTCATTAAGTGGTGGTCACAAAAAGGTCCTTTCTTTAACGATCTTGCCATTAACTTTAGCCTCCTTATCGAAAATTACTTCTCGTTTCTTCTTCTTACAATAAATTTATTAGTAGTCTTCTTCGCCGAACGCGTCTTAACTCCAAGCGTAGGTTTTCCCCAAGGTGTAAGTGGCGCTTTTCTACCAACAGAATTTTTACCTTCTCCTCCACCATGTGGATGATCACAAGGGTTCATTGCTGCTCCTCTTACATGAGGTCTTATTCCTTTATTTCTGTTTCTTCCTGCTTTTCCAATAACAACCAAGTTGTGCTCGGCATTTCCTACTTCACCTATAGTTGCCATGCATTCACTGTGAACAAGTCTTAACTCTCCAGAAGGAAGTTCAACGTGACAATAAGTACCCTCTTTAGCCACAAGCCTAGCTCCAACTCCAGCAGACCTTACTAACTGTCCACCTTTTCCAGATTGAAGTTCAACATTATGAATTTTTGTTCCGACAGGCATATCTTTTAATTTTAAAGCATTCCCTATTTTTATTTCTGCGTCTTTTCCAGCAACAAGAGTATCACCTTTTTTTAGTCCCTTTGGAGCAAGTATGTATCTTTTTTCTCCATCAACATAAAACAAAAGTGCAATATTTGCTGTTCTATTCGGATCATACTCGATTGTAGCAACTCTTGCAGGTATATCTAATTTATTTCTTTTGAAATCAATTTCTCTGTAAAGTCTTTTATGCCCTTTCTCTCTGTTTCTTCCAGTTCTGTGCCCATAATTATCTCTTCCATAAGAAGATTTTAAAGGTCCAGTTAAAGACTTTTCAGGTCTTACACGATCAAGCTCTTTGTCAACCAAACGAGACATATGTCTTGTTCCAGGTGTCATCGCTTTCATCTTTCTAATAGCCATATTATTCTTAACCTCCGAATTTTTATAGACCTATACGTATCTTTACCGTTTTTTATCTACATATTTTTTAATTTCTGTTATAATCTATTTTGTTTCCATCAGCTAACTTTACGATAGCTTTTTTTCTTGCCTGAGTTTTGTATAATTTCATTCCGTGTCTTTTTGTGATCGGTTTTGAATTAAGAGTGGCAATATCAACAACTTTAACTTTAAAAATTTCTTCTACAGC
>JBOFDW010000224.1:0-7124 GCA_051647385.1 Fusobacteriaceae bacterium | reverse complement strand
CGAAATAATTTGTTTTTAATTTTATTTTGCCGTTATTATAATACTGAATATTCTCGCCGCTAAATTTTCCATTTTTCATTGTTAAGGCTGATGCAAGAGCTCCATTTTGAAAATAAGTTTCAATTTTTCCGTCAGGCTTCCCAGCTTTGTAATTAATTTTTTGAATTAAATAACCTTCAGCATCATACCCGAAAGAAATCCCTTCTTTATTTCCGTTTTTCAAATAAAAAGTTTCTTGAACTCGCCCGTTAGGATAAAAAGTTTTTCCATCACCATCAAGTTTTCCATTTTTAAATTTTGCGAAAGAATTTGTTTGTCCGTTGCTATAAAAATTTTCAAAATTTTCAACAGGAACACCATTAATATATTTTATAGAATTAAAAATATTTCCAGTTTCATAATAATTTTCTTCTATGCCGTTAAGTTTCCCATCTTTATAATCTGCTTTTTTAAGTGTTGTCCCAAAAATATTTTTCACAATTTGAGTCCCAGAAAAAAGTAAATTTGAATTTTTCAATGTATAAAAACCATCTTTTTCTGTGAGCTCTGGACTAAATAAAATTTGGTCTTGAGCCCCAGTATAATTTCCCTCTAAAAGAATTTCTTTATTTTTATTATAAATAACAAAAATAGGCTGTTTATTTTTTTGCGAGAAAATCAAATTTTTTATTACATTTCCTTCGTGATCAAAATATTCAAAAACTCCAACTGGAATATTATTGATATAATTTTCCACAGAAAATATTTTGCCGTCAGAATAATAAACTTTCCTTTGCCCGTTCGCTTTGCCATTTTCAAATTGAACTTCTTCTAATAATTTATTATTAACAGAAAAAATCTGTATTTTTCCATTTAAATTATTCTCTTTAAATTCTGCTTTACGAAAAAGTTCACCAGTCACATAAAATTCTTTCATCAGTCCGTTTAGCTTTCCGTTTTTATATTCTGCTGATTTTTCTAATTTGCCATCATTATAATATTTTTCCTCTGTGCCGTTCATCAAACCGTTTTTAAAATTTGCTTGAGCAATAATTTTTCCATCTTCATTTTTAGCAACAACAAGTCCAGAAAATGGTTTTTCAGAATTTCTTTCATAAGAAAGACCATTTGCTCCTTGATAAAGTTGAGGTGAAAATATTAAATTTGCCGCAAAAGAAAAACTTACAGATAAAAAATAGAATATTATAATCGCAAAATTAAGTCTAAGATTTTTCATTCAAACTCCTTAATTTTTTCAAAGCATTTCGATATACTCACCAGTTTTTTCGTCCTTATGTGGAAAAATAAAACTTGTATCTTTTTTAATATCATATTTTTTTATTTTTTTCAAACTCTCTTCTTTTATTTTTGTTTCTAATCCAATATACTCAAAATTAGAAGACCTCTCATTTAATATTTTAATGAAAATTATTTTTCCATCTTTAGTTTTAAAAACTTCATCCATATTTATAACGTGATAATTTGATTTTTTATTTTTTATCGTTCGTAAAGTTATAGATTTGATATCATCAGGTGATAATTCTTTTCTTAATTGTAACATGAAAACATTCTGCTTTTCAACTTTTATTTTTGTAATATATATTTTTTGAAAAATACTGCTTTGCATTTTAAAATTATATTTCTGAAAATTTTTATCAGCATTATCGTTCAAGTACAAATTAAAATAGACATCTCTCGGTAATACAATAAATTTTTCTTTATGATAGTAGTACCCTGAGTTCCTAGCGACAAAATCATTTTGCGAAATAGAGGAATTAACAAGATAAATAAATCTTAGATTATTTCTTGTAAGTGCTGGAAGTAAAACTTCTTTTCCACTTTCAGAAATTAATTTTGTTCTTTCTTTCATCTGAAAATAAACATTTTTATAATCGTCAAGAACAGAAAAAAATGAAAGTAAAAATCCTAATGAAAAAATTAATGCAATTATTTTGAATATATTTTTTTGAAAAAATTTGTTTTTTGCAAAATCAATTTCTAAAAGAATATTTAATAGAAAAATAAAAACAAAAATTTGTGATCCCATTCTGGCTCTAAGCGGAAATTCAGGAGAAGTCAACATTAAACCAAAAGAAAAAAAAGCAATTAAAATTTCATAAAAATATTTTCTAAATTTTTCACAAATTTTTTGTTTCCCAAATCTTACATAATAAAAAAAACTTAAAAATGAAATTATAAATCCTATTTTTTTAGAAAGTTTATAAGTGAATAATGTTTTAACAAAAGATCCATAATTTTGGTTATACGCAATTCTTTGAAAATTTCCAGGAGCTAAAATTAAAAATAAAGATCCTATTAAAATCCCAATAAGCATAATTATAACTTTTTTATTTTTTGTTTTTTTTACGTACATCAAAATCAAAGATGCAACAAAAATAGATAAACCCATATTTTCATTTGTCCAACCAGCTAAAATTCCAAAAATAAAAAGAAGAAGATAACGAGAAAAATTAATAATTTTATTTGAATGTTCTTCATAATTAAAAAAAATATTTTTAAAAATATAAACAAAAAACAAGCAAATAGTAGACATCCATAAATAGTTAAATGAGCCAGTAACCCAAAAAATTGTTTCTCCTATTCTAGATACAAAAAACCAAACTAAAAATAATATGATAATAAAAACAAATAACGGATTTTGTTTTTTTCGTAAAGTCTTGTCAATATTTAGATAAATACCAATTAACATTAAAATAAATACTATTGAATTAAAAAAGTCAAATATTTTTTTTGTTGGCAACATAAGAAAAAATTGAGCGAGAATATGAGCAGGAGCTCTTCCACCCCAAATAAAATAATGTTTGTATTGTGAAATAAAAACATCACGCAAATTTTTTACACGTTCAGGTGTTTCATATATAAAAGAATATGGAAAATCATCTGCCACAAGTGGCATCATAATATTTAATATGAACATTCCAATAAACACAATTATAAAAAAAACTATCAGCTGAATTTTTTTTGACATTTTAGACCAACCCCTTAAAGTTATTTTTTAGCTAACGGCATAGCTATAATTTCTTCTTCATTATTTTTCGAATATTTTATTTTTATAATTAACTTATCTATGCTATCTGTTTCAGCATTTAAAGGAACTATGAAATATTTTTTCCCACGAATTTCAATATTTTCATTTAAAGGAAATCCTAAATTTGATATTTTTTCTTTTGAAATTTTAGAAAATCTTTGGTACGGAATTTCTTTTATATTTTCAATTTTTAAATTATTTTTAAGTTCAACTAAAAGATAAAATTTATTTCCACTTTTAATTTTAGTTTGATATAAATTATCAAATATTTTATTTTCTTTCTCAAAATAAAATTTTATGAATTTTTCTTCTAACTTTATTTTCCAAATAAAAATTATCAAAAATATATGAATCTAAAAATAAAATTTTTTCTTTGTTATAGTATCTTTGCATATCTTTTGATTCTGAAGAATTGAAATCTAATCCAAGATAAGAGAAAAATGTTTTATGTCTTCCTTTTAATATGCGAGAAGGAACAATTACTATTTTTTCTCTTGATTCGTAAATTATTTTTTCAGATTGCTTGAATCGTTTATTAGTTTCATATGAATTCTTAAAAGCAAAACTGTAATCAATAAAAAACAAAATACAAATAATTAAAAAAATAATTCTTTGTAAAATGTTCTTTTTGAAATTTTTTTCTGTGATTTTTATGCTTAATATTGTATTAAATAAAAATATTATAAAATAAATCATAAAACAAAATCTAGCTCTTTGAGGAAATTCTGGTGAAAATAACATTATCCCAAAACTAAAAATCGAAATATAAAACTCATAAGAATAATTTTTTAAATGTATAAAAAATTTATTTCTACCAATAAAAATTGATAAAGAAAAAAAAGAAAATAAAATTATAATTAATATTTTTCTAGAAAATTGCTTTGCAATAAATTTTTCAAACAAATTTTCTAACCCAGTTGCTCTAGCAAAATTTCCTGGTGCAAGCATTAAAATTAACATTCCAATTAGAAGTCCAAAAAGTATTATAAAAGATTGCTTTTCAATTTTATTATTTTTATTATTTAAATATAAAAACACACAATTAGCTAAAAAAACTGGAACAGCAATACTCTCATGAGTAAGACCTACGATCAATCCCAAAAAAAACAGTAGAATAAGATAAAAAATATTTTGTTGTCTTAAAAACCAATTGTTTTTGAAATAAAAAGTGAAGTATAATGCTATTGTGGTCATCCATGTATAATTTATAGAACCTGAAAGCCAAAAATAAGTTTCTCCAATTTTTGGTGTTAAAAACCACAGAATAAAAGTTAAAACTAATAAAAGTTTTATTTTGGAAAACTTTTTTCTGATTTCATAATTAATATTTATATAAACTCCAATTACAAATAAAATATAAACTATTGAGTTGAAAAAATTGAAAACTGATTTTTGAAATATAAGGAAAAATTGTATTAAAAAATTGGCAACGAGTCTTCCACTCCATGAAAAATAAAAAGCATGTATTGATGAAAAAATATCAAACCAAGATTTAAGTCTTTTTCCATTTGCAAAACTGAAGCTAGCAGTATATTCATCACAAGAAAATGGTGTCAAATAATTTATGATATACACCCCTACAAATATAATTATAAAAAAAACTACTAACTGAATTTTTTTTGACACTTAATACCAACCCCTCGTTATTTTATAAAAAATATAGTTTCACTAATGTGACCATTTAATAATTTAGTTTCAATAACCAAATTATTATAATTTCCAAAGTCAAGTGAAAAATCTTTCATGAAAAATATATTTTCATTAATTTCTAACCAATCAGTCTTAGCCACTTCAAACTTTTTTAACTCATTACTATTTGCTGGAGCGAATTTTATATTTACTGATTTTATATTTGACAACTTAATATTTTTATTTAATTGAAGAAAAAAAACTTTTTTATTACCATACATTCCATCATTTGCATTTGTAGAATAAATATTTTCAACAAAGCTATTTTTTGATTTTGAGCTGTATTTTTCAGATACATCAGACTTATTTAAGATTGGCAAATAAATATTAAAATATGTATCTCTAAATATTGTCACTATTTTTTCTTTTTTATAATAATTTCTTACTACTATATTTAGCCAATTATTAGAGTCAATTACCGGCTCATCAAGATACATTGTTCTTTTATTCATTTTTGTTAAAGAAGGAATAACAAGTTGACTTCCACTTTTTGAAATTATTTTATTACGTTCAATCATTTCATTAAAAACAATTTTATAGTTTTTAAAAGTTGAAAAATAAGATGAAAAAATCATAATAAATATTATCATATAAAAAATAATAAAAAAATAATTTTTTAAGTTTTTTATCTTTTTTGTAATATCAATTTCTAATAGTATGTTGATAATAAAAACAATTAAAAATAAAATACCACCTGTGCGTGCTCTTATTGGAAATTGCGGTGAAAATATTATCATAAAACCTAGTGCAAAAAAGGTGATAAGAAGTTCAAAAAAATATCTTCTAAATTTTTCACATATTTTTTGTTTTCCAAATATTACATAAGAAAAAAAACTTGAAAACACTATTAAAAATAAAAATTTTCTCTCTAATTGTTTTGTTATAATATTTATAATAAATGATTCTCCTGCACGGGTAAAATTTCCTGGTGCAATATTTAAAAAAATAGAACCTAGTAAAAGACCTAAAAGTAAAAATATTATTTCGGTTTTAACAATTTTGTTTGCGATAAGATAAATAATTGCTGCCGCAAAAATTGAAATCCCCATATTTTCATTTGTACAACCGGAGAAAAATCCAAGTATAAAAAGTAAAAGATAAAAAATAAATATTAATATTTTATTAGTAAATAATTTATTTTTTTGATTAGATATTTTCTTGAATACATAAACAAAATATAAGCATAGAGTTCCCATCCATAAATAATTTAATGATCCTGTCAGCCAAAAAATTGTTTCTCCAATTCTTGGAAAAATAAACCATACCAAAAAAATTATTAAAATAAATACATTAATCTTATTATATTTTTTTTTAATATTATCATCAAGGTTTAAATATATACCTATCAACATTAATATGAACATTAAAGAGTTGAAAAAATCAAATATATATTTTGGAAATAATAAAAAAAGTTGAACTAGAAAATGAGCTAACACTCGCCCGCCCCAAGCAAAATAGTAAGTATATTGTGATTTTAAAATATCTGATAAATTTTTTATTCTTTCTTGTGTTCCAAAAATAAAAGAATATGAAAAATCATCTCCTGTCATCGGAAAAAAGAAATTAAGAATATATACACCTACAAATATAATTATAAAAAAAACTATCAACTGAATTTTTTTTGTCACTTAATACCAACCCCTAAAAGCTATAATATTTTATTATTGAAATATTTGAAATTTTATTTATAAAAATCACAGTAGATTTTATCATATTTTTAAATAGTTGGCAAATCAATAATTACGAATTCGGTCTCTACAAAATAATTTTCAAATTGACCAAGCGACCGAAGTTCAGATTCAACGGCAATTTTGTATTCAAAAATTTGCTCGTCATTTTTGCTTCCGGTTTTATAATCCACTATCAAAATTTTTCCTTTAGAATTTGGCGTTGGATTTTTTATCATTAACCTGTCTATTCTTTTTTGTTCTCCACCAAATTTTATTGGATATTCTGGAAAAATAAAATCCCAATCTTTAGAAAAAATATGTGAATATTTTTGTAAAGTATTTTCCAGATTTTTGCTGTTCAAAATATCTGATAATTTTTTTACGCCAACATCAATTGCAAAATTGGCCAAAACTTTTTTCTTTGAAAGTTCTTTTTCTGATTCTTCACCGTACAAAATATTTTCAAAATAAAAGTGAATGGCATTTCCAATTTTTCTTTTTTCGTCACCTTGAAAACTAAAATTTTTATATAATTTTGTCATGCTCTCAAAATTTTCAAAAATTTTTGTCTCATCTAATTTATTATTTGAAAAATCCAAATCCAAAATTTTATTTTCTTCAGAAATTTTTTCTAGATTTTTTTCTAAAATATTTTCCAAAATTTTTGGCTCAAGCTTAAAATTTTTCGTATTTTCAAAACTTGCAACTTCCAGTGCAGATTTAAAAATATCTTTTTC
>JBOFDW010000223.1:0-2426 GCA_051647385.1 Fusobacteriaceae bacterium | reverse complement strand
ATCTTTTCTTTCCATAAATGAATCAACTCCTTAGTAAAATAACAAAATTAAAAACTATAAAAATATCAAGCCTTTATATTTAATTTGACTTAGTTTTATTATACACCTAATTTAAATAATAGCCTACATTAAATTGTGTGACAACTTGTTTGATATCATCGTTGTATGATATATCAAAAGAAATTGGTCCGATATACGAATCATACGAAAGTCCAGCACGACCCCCAGAAACAAATTGATTCCATACACTGAGCTTGGCTTGATATCCTCCAATGTCAACTTGGTTAAAAGTCCCTAAGTCAAATTGCAAGGCGGCGTATAAATTTCCAAATGTCTGAAATCTAAATCCTAAATTTCCAATAAAAGCTTTATCTACTATTTTATTTTGAACTGTATACCCAGCAAACGATAATTCTCCTTTTGAAATATTTGTGTAAGCTCCACCAACTTTATAATATTTGATCTCTAAAATATCGTTACCTTCAATGAGTCCGCCAGAAATTCCTGCTGAAAATGTTAGTCGCTTTGTAAATGGTACGTTATAAAAAAATCTGTATACCGTTCCACTATAATTTGCCTTCTGTAAATTTTCTTTTGTGTATCCACCAATATTATAATTTAGCTCAAACTTCATTCCTTTTTTTGGGAAATAGACATCGTTCAAAGAGTCATATCTAACTTGAACAAAAAAATCCACATAATCAGATTTTGTATCAAGCTCCCCTTCTATACTCCCAGTATCAAGAGAGAGAAAAGAAGAATTTAGACTAAGACCACCACCAAACAAAAATCTATTTGCTATTTGTCCAATAGCTCCAGCCTTCAAACTCGATTCTTTATTTATATATTTCGCATGACGAGATGCCTGATTATTTATGAAGAATGGACTTTCGTCGTAAATTGCTGATCCAAAAAATCCTACTTTTGTAGCATTTCCATAATAGGTGAAATTTGTAATTCCAGCTCCTAGATAGTCTCCAAATTTTCCATAAATATTTGTGAATGTTCCTATACTTCCTACAGAAGAAATATTTGTGGATAATTTAAAGACTGTTCCATAGTCTGTCCGATAATTTGCAAGAACATTTATTGTGTTTTGAGGATTTTCATCCACGTCTAAAGTGATTGTTCCAGTTGACTTATCTATTTTATAATAAATTTTATGAATATAATTTTGTGAGTCTATAAATTTAATTCTACTTTCAAAATCTTTTTCGCTAATTTTTTTCCCTTTATAATCTTCAAAAAATTCTAGTACAGATTTTTGAATTCCACTTATCTCTAAATTTTTTGGATTTTCTAATACGACATTATTTACCTGAAATTTTTCAGCTGAACTTTCTTGCTTAAGTTTTTCATTGCTAAAAACTTTTTGCTGATTATTTGTAGGGACTACCCTTTTTATCTCAGCTATTTTTGAATTTGTTGCCTCTTCCCCAATTTTTACAATACTTTTCATATCACTAAAATTTGTCGGAGAAATATTTTCAACTTTTGGTGAGATTAGAACAGTAGTTAATTCTTTTTGCTTACTATTATTTGCATAACTGTAAATTGCTAAAATCCGACCAAAGACGCTTATGAAATTATAATCTTCAACTTCTTCTTGCTGGACACCAACATCACTTCCAATTATTATTTCAGCTCCCATATCTTTTAAGTCTTGTACCGGAAAATTTCTTGCCACCATTCCATCAACATATCTATCTTCTCCAATTCGAATTGGATCCATTATTGTTGGTATCGCCATACTAGCAGTCAAGGCTCTTGCCAAGTCTCCATTTTTAAACGCTACAGCTTTTCCGTCGTCAAGACTTGTAGCAATTACGCGTAACGGTATTGGAAAATCATCGAAATTTTCTATACCCTCAGCTCTCCACAGAATCTTTTTTAAAGTTAGGTACGCATAATTTGTCACATGAGAATTATCTAAACTTTTTGGCAAAGAAAATTTGAACTCATTATTATACCTCAAAGCAGTTATCGCAGAAGAATTATTTATCCGCTCTTCAAGAGGACTGTCTGCAATATCTTTTTTGTCTCCCGCCAAAATTCCACCGATATCCAAGTCAAGCAAAGTTTGCTCGATTTCATCTGGAGTATATCCGATAGAATATAGTGCTGCAATTACGGCTCCCATACTTGTCCCAGCAATATAGTCTAGCTTGATATTATTTTTCTCCAGTTCCCGCAACACTCCGATATGGGCAAAACCTTTTGCCCCACCTCCACTCAAAACTAGTCCAACTTTTCTTTGAGAAGAACTTTTCTTCGGTGATTCTTGTGCGTATGTAAAAAATGATAAGCAAAAAATTAAAATTAGCAATAAAAATATTCTGATTTTAAAATTCTGCAATTTCATTTTTCCTCCTCAAAAAAAATAAGCTCAAATATATTTTAAAATATATTTATTATAGCAAAAATAA
>JBOFDW010000222.1:0-3516 GCA_051647385.1 Fusobacteriaceae bacterium | reverse complement strand
AATATTATTTACTGTTAGTTTCATATTTTTCCTTATACTCAAATTTTATGCCAAATTATTTCTCTCAAATTATTTTTGTATTTAAAATTTATATTTTATCAAAAGCTTGAGACAAATCATCTATCAAATCTTGTGCATCCTCAATCCCAATAGAAAGTCTGAGGGTTGTTGGTTTTATGTCTGCCATCTTAAGTTCTTCCTCTGACATTTGGCTATGAGTTGTTGTTGCAGGATGTATCACCAAAGATTTTGCGTCAGCAACATTTGCCAAATAAGAAAAAAGTTTTAAAGAGTCCGCAAATTTTTTGGTCTTTTCTTTATCTCCAACCAAATTAAATGTAAAAATTGAACCGCAACCCTTTGGGAAATATTTTTTCCCTAGCTCATAATTTGGATCATTTTTTATTGATGGATAATTTACTTTCTCAACTTTCGGATGCTTCTCCAAAAATTCTACTATTTTTTGTGTGTTGGAAACATGACGCTCAACTCTAATGGACAAAGTTTCTAATCCCTGCAAAAGTAAGAAAGAGTTAAATGGAGAAATTGCTGCTCCCATATCACGAAGAAGTGTAACACGAGTTTTAAAAATATAGGCAGCATTCCCAAAAGATTTCGTATAACTCACTCCATGATAGCTTGGATCTGGATTTACTAGTGAAGGAAATTTATCAGATTTTTCCCAGTCAAATTTCCCTGAGTCAATAATGAGTCCACCCATAGTTGTCCCATGCCCTCCAATAAATTTTGTTGCAGAGTGCACAATTATATCTGCCCCAAAGTCAGCTGGTCTTAACAAATACGGTGTGGCAAAAGTTGAATCAATGATAAGAGGTATTTTATTTTTGTGTGCAATGTCAGCAACTTTTTCGATGTCAATTATATTTATGTTTGGATTTCCCAGTGCCTCAATATAAATTGCTTTTGTTTTTTCGTTTATTGCTTTTTCATACGCTGAATAATCATTGGGTGAAACAAAAGTTGTGGTGATTCCATATTGCGGAAGCGTGTGCAAAAACAAATTAAATGTTCCTCCATAAAGTGTGTTGGCAGAAATAATATTGTCCCCAACTCCAGCTATATTCATTATAGCATAAGTTATTGCTGCTGAGCCAGAAGCAACAGCAAGAGCTCCAACTCCTCCTTCAAGAGCAGCTATTCTTTTTTCCAAAACATCCGTAGTTGGGTTCATCAGTCTTGTGTAAATATTTCCAGACTCTTTTAGTGCAAATAAATTTTCTCCATGTTCTACACTGTTAAACACGTATGATGTCGTCTGATATATAGGAACTGCTCTGGAGTTTGTAGCCTTGTCCACCTCTTGCCCAGCATGCACCTGTAAAGTATCAAATCTTAATTTGTTCATATATAGCCTCCTAAAATTTTATTAATAAAAAAACTCCTTTCCAATGTATGGGAAAAGAGTCTATGTCTAAACTTTTATTCACCACATCTATCTGGAATTAGCACCACGCAAAAGCAGGTTGCTGAGATTTCACAGGGCCGAGTCCCTCAATCTCTCTTGATGTTGTTTTTCTATTTCATATATAATACACTATAAAAATTTTAATGTCAATATTTTTTTGCCAATAAAATAATTTGGATAGAGCCAAAAAAAAATTTAATTAAGAAGTAAAGAAACTTTTTTCATTTACTTAACATAAAATTTTTGGTAGAATAATAGAAATATTTTTACATAATTTTTTAGACGGAGGTAACACATGAATTTGACAATTGTAGTTGTAGTGATTTACATGTTAGCAATGCTGTTTATAGGGTGGTATTCATCAAAAAAAATTAGTAACAATGAAGATTTTATGGTTGCAGGTCGAAGACTTGGTCCAATTTTAATGGCTGGTACTCTTGCTGCAACAGAAATCGGTGGTGGAAGTTCTCTCGGTGTAGTTGAAAAAAGTTTTGGTGATTGGGGAATAAGTGCATTTTGGTATGTGGCAACAATGGGATTCGCATTTATAATCCTAATGTTTTTAGCCCCAAAGTTACGTGACTCAAATGTAAAAACAGTCCCTGAATATTTTAGAAGAAGATATGGAAAAACTTCTGGACTCATCACATCCGTTATAATGATACTCCCTCTTATGGGACTTACTGCTTCACAATTTATAGCTTCAGCCGCAATTCTAAAAGTGTTAATAGGTGTCGATTATAAAACATCTGTTTTGATTGTTGCTGTTGTCGTAACTGCATACTCAGTTATGGGTGGACTTTGGAGCGTTACAGTTACAGATTTTATCCAAGTATTTTTAATAGTTATCGGCATGGCTCTAGCAATTCCTTTTGCTCTAAAATATGCTGGTGGAATTGACAACGTAATTGCAAATGTTCCCCCTGATACTTTCAAAATCTTTAAGGGGATAAAACTTATTGACGTAATCTCTCTTATCATAATGTATGTGGCTTCTTTTTCTGTTGGTCAAGAAGCTATCTCAAGATTTTATGCTGCACGTGACGGAAAGACAGCTAGACAAGGTTCTATCATAGCAGCTATGGTAAATTTTGTTTATGCTTTTATCCCCGCTACTTTGGGAATAATAACTCTGGCTCTTGTCAATTCAAAAATGCTAACACAAGATATTTTAATTGACGGAGCAAAATATGCTTTGCCACATTTAGCTATGAATGTTATGCCTCCGCTTCTTGTTGGACTTTTATTCTCTGGTATAATTTCTGCTACAATGTCAAGTGCCGATTCAGATTTGTTAGGTGCTGGTTCAATATTTGGTAACGATATTTATAAAATTTATATAAACAAAAATGCCACAAGCAAACAAGTTATGAGAGTAACTCAGATTTCTATGATAGTTGTTGGATTGTTCGCAACTCTTATCGCTCTTTTCAACACAGGAAGCATAATAAATATTTTAATGCTTTCATTTACTTTGAGAGCTGCAGGTGCTTTTTTCCCTTATGTGCTTGGTCACTATTGGACAAAAGCTTCAACAACTGGAACTATATTATCTCTAGTTATAAGTAGTATTTTAGTTTTTGTTTTGGAGCACTTCAAAATTTCACCGCTTGGATTAATGCCAATTATACCAGGACTTTTTGTTGGACTAATTTTATTTGTTGCTTTTTCAAAAATATTTCCACCAAAAAATTTCTCAACAAAGTTAGCTGTTGAAGAAGACTAAAAAAAATTTTCAGATAGAAAATTATTGTTAAATGTTGTATAATTAAGAATAAAAAAATTTAAGGAAAGGTGTATTGCTATGTCGAAAGAAACTGTTAAAAAACTTTATAAGGAGTGGGAATCTTTTATTGGAAAGGAAGTTGAAGTCTCTGGATGGGTCAAAAAACTTCGTGACCAAAAAAAATTCGGATTCATAGAATTAAATGACGGCTCTTTTTTTAAAGGGGTTCAAATTGTTTTCGAAGATTCTCTAAAAAATTACGACGAGATAGCAAGACTTTCTATTTCCTCAACCATAAAAGTTTTTGGTAAAATTAAAAAATCTGAAGGTGCTGGACAAACTTTTGAAATTTTAGCTGATAAAG
>JBOFDW010000221.1:0-3198 GCA_051647385.1 Fusobacteriaceae bacterium | reverse complement strand
TTTTGTGGTCCAAGAGTTCAAGAAATTATTTCTCATGAACTAAAAATTCCAATGGAAAAAATATTTCTTGATAAGCAAGGCTCTTATATTTTGACTGGTCGAACAAAAACTACAAAGGGAGGTTCAAAATGAAATACGATGTTGTAGTGATTGGTGGAGGACCAGCTGGACTTGCAGCAGCAAAATCTGCGTATGAAAATGGCGAAGGTAAATTAAAAATTTTGGTTATCGAGCGTGACAAAGAACTTGGCGGAATTTTACAGCAATGTATTCACAATGGATTTGGACTTCATAAATTTAAAGAAGAACTTACTGGTCCAGAATATGCTCAAAAATATATAGATGAAGTTTTAAAACTTCCAATAGATATAAAATTGGATTCAATGGTCTTAAATATTAGCCCAGAAAAAATAATTAGCACTGTAAATCCAAAAGATGGCTATCTCGAAATTGAAGCCAAAACTATAATTCTATCTATGGGATGTCGTGAGAGAACTCGAGGTGCAATAAATATTCCAGGAGAAAGACCAGCTGGAATTTTTACAGCTGGTGCTGCTCAAAGATTTTTGAATATGGAAGGCTACATGGTCGGAAAAAAAGTTTTGATATTGGGTAGCGGAGATATCGGACTAATAATGGCGAGGAGAATGACTCTTGAAGGAGCAGAAGTGAAAGCTGTCGTTGAACTTATGCCTTTTTCTGGTGGACTAACAAGAAACATAGTTCAGTGCCTAGAAGATTATAATATTCCTCTCTATCTTTCTCACACTATCACAAATATTATCGGGAAAGAGAGATTGGAAAAAGTTGTGATTGCAAAAGTTGATGAGAATCGAAGACCAATAGCAGGAACTGAGCAAGAATATGAAGTCGACACTCTTCTTTTATCTGTTGGACTTATTCCTGAGAATGAACTTTCACGTCAAGCTGGAATAGATTTGGATAAGAGAACCAACGGACTCATGGTGAACGAAACTATGGAGACAACAATATCAGGAATTTTTGCCTGCGGAAATGTTGTGCATGTTCATGACATCGTTGACTTCGCAAGTATTGAGGGAGAAAAAGCAGGGAAGTTTGCAGCTGAATATGCGAAATCAAAAGAGCAAAATTTATCAGATGAAAAAAATAGCGTGAATATTTCCAACGGAACAGGAATAACTTATACTGTTCCACAAAGAATAAATATTAGCTCAAAAGAAAATATAGATATTTTTATGCGAGTATCAAATATTTTTAAGAACAAAAAAATTATCGTGAAATGTGGAGAAAAAGAAATCATAGGATTTCCACGAAAACATTTAGCACCTGGTGAGATGGAAAAAATAACTTTGCCTCAAAAATTTTTGGCAGGAATCAATGGCGACCTAGTTATAGAATTAGGAGAAGGGGTGTGAAATAATATGAAAAAACTTATTTGCATAGTTTGTCCAGTTGGGTGTCACCTTGAAGTTGATGAGCAAAATAATTATGCTGTTACAGGAAACACTTGCCCTAAGGGAGAAATTTATGGGCGAGAAGAACTTACCGCTCCAAAAAGAATGGTGACTTCTACTGTAAAAATAAAAAACAGTTTGCACGAGAGAGTTCCTGTTAAAACTTCTGTTGCAATTCCAAAGGAGAAAGTTTTTGAATGTATGAAGCTTTTGAATGACATAGAAATTTCTTCTCCAGTAAAAATTGGAGACAAAGTTTTGGAGAATATTTTTGGACTTGGAACTGATATAATAATTACAAGAAACATGTAAAAACAAACAAAAAAATTTTTGTCAAATAAAAAAATATTTTATTTATTCAAAAAATATTGTATAATGAGACGAGTTTTAAAAATTAAAGTTCGGGGGTATTTTTGATGGAAGAATTATTTGATGAAGAATTTTTAGAAAAAATTATGATGGGTGTTGCAGTTGCAGGGACAGCCAAGTCTCTTGGTAAAGAAGCTATTATGTCTGCAAATTCTGGAAATTTTGAAAAAGCCCGTGAGCTTTTTAAAGAAGCAAAAAAAGAATTTTTGAAAGTACATGGCAGTCATTTTGAATTGATACAACAAGAGGCACAAGGAAAATCAATTCCAATTTCTCTTCTACTTGTGCATATGGAAGACCATGTTATGACGACCTCTGCTTTTCTCGACACAGTAGACGACCAGATTAGTTTGATAGAAAGAGTTTGCAAGCTCGAAAAACTTTTGCAAAAAAATTAAAGAGATCACAAAAAAATATTCGAGATAAAATATTTAAAGTGAATAAAATATTCCAAGAAAAAAGCTCGTCAAGTTTTATATTAACTTGATGAGCTTTTTTGGTTTCTTAATTTTTTTTAAATATTTAAAATTTTTTCATCCCAAATATTTTTTATAATATTTTATCTTAAATTTTTTAACTCTTTATTTTTTCTTTGATAATATTTTCGCAACAGCTTCTCTTACGAGAGTATCTCCTTTATGAGAGCCAAAACCTTTTGCTTCAAAAATATCATTGCTCTTTTTTACCGTCATAGAAAGTGGGGCTTCTTCTTCAGTGAGTCCTATCTCAGAATAAAATTCCGCTTTGTCCAAATTAAATTCTTTGATAACTTCTTCAAAGGTCATCCAACCTCGAATATTTTCTGGATTACTTTTCACAACCTCTACCATTGTACTTGGCATAGTTTGAAAAATTCCAAAAAATTTTGAGACTCCAATAAATCCAAAGAAAATTATAAGACCAGTTATGATTAACTTTTTCACAGAACTTTTTTTATTAGACAAAGTCACATCAAGAGAATTAAGTTTTGTCGGGCAAACTTCCACACACTTCATACAAGAGTAACACTCAACAGATTTAACCTCGTCAAGTTTACTGACCTCGATATGTGATGGGCAAATTTTTGTACACTTATCACAATTTATACAAGAATTTTTATTTCGCTTAATCTTGAAGAAGCTAAACTTTCCAATGATTGCATATAGTGCTCCAAGTGGACAAATATATTTGCAAAATAATCTCTCATAAAAAAATGAAACCAGAATCATCGCGACCAAAATTATAAATCCCCAGAAAAAACTTATGAGCACAGTTTCTAATCCATCTGGTAAATGTGACAGTGTAGAAAAAGGATCATATGGATCTATAACAAGCGTGGCAGTTTTCCATGTGAAAAATATAACTAGTGCCAAAACAAAATATTTTATGTATGATAAATATTTATCAAGTTTAG
>JBOFDW010000220.1:0-6640 GCA_051647385.1 Fusobacteriaceae bacterium | reverse complement strand
TCATCATTTTTTTTCCGCCGCTGGCATGAATGTTAAACATGAAACATTTTTGTTTCGCGGCAAAAATTGAAGCCATGGCAGTTGTGTTTGGAATGTCATGAAATTTTAAATCCAAAAATATTTTTTTGTTTTTAGAATTAAGATAATCTAAAATTTCTCCTTTGGTGTTCAAAAACAGTTCCAATCCAACTTTGTAAACTGTGGCAGTGTCGCCCAATTTTTCCACGATTTTTTTTGCGTCGTCTCCCGTGGAATAATCCAAGGCGATAATAATTCTGTCCCGTGCTTGCATTTTTATTTCTCCTATTATTGAAATATTTTTTTTATTAATTTATTTTTCAAAGCACAAATAGAATCTATATTTTTTAAATCTTCAATTTTTTCTATCAATTCTTTTGTGTGTGTTTTCTCATCAAACAAATAAATACCAATCGTATCTATTACCAATATTTTTTTGGTAAAAATATTTTCATTTATTTTTTCACCTTTATTATTTGAATGTTTAAAATAATCAGTATTAAAATATTTTTTAAGTTGTCCTATTAAATCTTCTTCAGCTTTAATATTTAGTTTGACTTCGACAAAAATATTTTTCCCGTTCAAAACAATTATGTTATCCACAGACCCAGTTTTTAATTTAAAATCTTTTTTATAGCAACCACATTCAAAGTAAATTTCTCCATCAGATAAATTTTTTAATAAATAATCAACATAATGACTTCTGAAATCTTTTTCAGAAACAAATCTTCCCAATCGTTCTGATAATATTTTCAAAAAAGTTTTTTCATTTAGATTCTCTAACTCAAATTTTGTTCCAGTAGTTTTTTCGAACCAATCAGGCATTTTATTTTTTTGGATTATAATTGTTTTTAAATTTTCATAATCTTCACCAAAAACATCAGTACATGTATTTTGTTTTATAGAAATAGAATCTGGAAAATCTTTTAAATCTATTGGAGTTTTGAAAATAAATATATTTTTTATTCCACCAAAAATCCTACCTTTGAAATGATCTTCATTGTTTTGGTCAAAATATGTTGGCTCTTCCACAACTTTGCCAACTGCAAATATTTTCCCACCATATTTTTTATATAAATCTAAAGATTTTTCTAAAATATTTTTATATTTTTTATAATCTTTAGCATTGGGATCTAAATTTTTCAAAAGCCTTTTTATTTTTCCGTCGGCTGATTTCGAATGATAAAAAAATACAATATCTTTTTTTTGCATCCAAATAGGAACAGTCCAATGAAATATTTCAGAGGATTCATATTCTAAAATTTTTTCTACGTCTGTCATATAAAGTTTCTTATTTTTTTTCAATAGTTGGTCAAGTTGCTCCATAGTATTCGGAAAACTAATAGTGGTAATACAAGATTGTACATTCATATAATTCCCTCCTAAAAATTGAATAGAAATTTGAAATAATGATACCATGAAATAAACTTTCTGGCTAGAAAAAAAATTATGACTTGCCGAAACACTTGAAATATGATATAATAACGAGTATAAACTTTTGTTGGAGGGAAAAAAATATGTATTTATTTCTTGTCGTTCTCTTTGTAATCACGTGTATAATAATTTTTATAAACTTGAAAAAATTTTTAGATAAAAAAATTATTATTTATTATAACGAAAAATCAAATCTTTATGAGCAAAATTTTTACGAGTCTAAAAAGTCACGTGAAAATAAAAATCAAAATATTATTGCAGCTGAAAAAATTAAAAATTCTGATATAGAAAATTTTGAAGAGTCAGAAGAAATTATTTTCACTGTTGAAAATTTTTCAGAGGAAAATTTCACTGAAGAAAACTTTACGGAAGAAAATTTCACAGAAGAAAATTTTTCAGATGAGAATTTAATTCTAAATGTAGAAGATGAAAAAATCTTAAATGAAAATTTTGAAAATAATTCAAAAAGAAAAAATTTAAAATCTGAAAAAACAAAATCTTGTTGCTTCTGTAATTTTTTCTGCAAATTTTATTGGCTCTGGATAATTGCATTAATAATTGTTGTGGCAATATTATACAGATATTCTAGCGACAGACTTTTAAATTTTCTAGGTGCAAGTGTCGGCGGAATTATTTCTCTCGTTGGAATCCGATGGCAAATTTCTAGAGGCGAAAAAAAACAATGGCTCGGACTTTTGAAATTGATTGACGGAACTATCGATCAAAATTTGGCGAAGTTTCCAAAATCTGAGATAGAAAAAAATATAATTTATTTTGTGCTTGGTGATAAGCAAAGAATTCTCGACGACCGAGATACAAAATTTTATTTGCTGGACGAAATAAATTTTGCAGATAAACAAAAATTGCACGCGAATAATTTGGAAGAATTTTTGTACTTGCAAGAAAGTGTGAAATCTTTCACGCACTCGTTGATGAGTCTCAAAAAAAAGCAGCATTTTTATTTTACTAATATAGAGGAATTTGATTCTTTCAAAAATATTTCGCAAAAAACTAAAAATTATATTAAGTTCGTTTTAAACTTTACAAATTGTTGCCAAGTTGTTGCATCAGGAATTCCTGTGGAAAATAATAGTTTCATCCAAGAGCACAACGAAAAAATTTGTGAATTTTTTGAGCCAATGAATGATATGAAAGCGATTGAAGATTTCTTAACTTTCGATATCCCAGAATATACTGAAGACGGAAAACTTTTTACAGCTCGACTTTATGAGCAAGGCAGAAAATTATTTGAGCCGATTATGGAAAGCGAAAAATATTTGGAATACAGATTATTTTATTATTTAGTTTTATTGGCGGATAAACTTCGTGATAATTCTGAAGTGCCAGAAAAAATGAAAGAAAAAATTATTATGCTAATAACTGACAGCATGAATATTTATTTCTTAGTTTGCGGTGGCGAAAAAGTTTTGGCGGAAAATATTCCTGATATTTTAAAAACTTACCAAATAAAATTAAGAAAAGAAATTAGAAGGCTTGAAAGATTTATTTAGCCAAATTTATTTCTCAAAAAAATTATGTATTAAAAATTTATAAAAAAAATTAGAAAGCCTTCTTGAAAAAGTTGGCTTTTTCTTTTTATAGAAGCAAAATTTCATAGTTTTTTTCTTGAAAAAAAGTCAAAATGAAAAATACGACGTCATACGAGCTCATTAAGGCACTTTTACTTTTTTAAGTAACATAAGTTGGAAAAAAACTTTTAACGCCTCTTAATCAAGACTCGATTTTTTTCTAATATAGTAGGCTTTGCGAGTTTTTTTATTGAGATATTTTTAAAAACAAAGAAATTTACTTTTAGCACCCCCACTAAAACAAGCCTTACAGAAGTTTATGATTTTTAGGAGGCGTTTTTTCGTGATATATGTAATTCTGAGAAATTTTAAAGTTCTAAATTTTAAAAATTTTAATATTAAATCTCTATTTCAAAATCGCTCCACGAATATCCTGAATATTTTTCAGATTATTTTCCACGCAAAATTTTTCAAGACCAGCTTTTATTTCTACGGGCAACATCGGATTAGAAAAAATTCCTGTGCCAACAGAAATAAGAGTCGCCCCCGCCATCAAAAATTCTATTCCATCTTCAGCAGAATTTATTCCGCCCATTCCAACGATGGGAATTTTTACAGACTTCGCAACTTGATAAACCATTCGTAGTGCGACAGGTTTCACAGCGGGACCAGAAAGTCCACCGAAAATATTTCCCAGAAGTGGACGACGATTTTTTATGTCAACCGACATTCCCAGCAAAGTATTTATCAGGGAAACTGCGTCCGCTCCATTTTCTTCAACAATTTTTGCAATCTGACAAATATCTGTAACGTTGGGCGAAAGTTTTACGATGAGTGGCTTGGACAAAACTTTTCGAACTTCACGGGTAACTTTTCCAGCAACTTCTGGATTTGCACCAAAAGCCATTCCGCCGTCTTTAACATTTGGGCAAGAAATATTCAGCTCAACAATTTTTATGTCGGAAATTTTTTCCACACGTTTTGCAATCTCAACATATTCTTCAATAATTTTCCCGTTTATGTTTGCGATTATCGGCACAAAAATTCCTGCGGATTTCATGTCAGGCAAAATTTTATTTTCAAAATAATCTATGCCGGGATTTTCCAGCCCGACGCAGTTCAACATTCCAGCTGGAGTTTCGGCAATTCTCGTCCCAAGATTTCCGTCACGTGGTTCGCAGGTCAAACCTTTGATTACAATTCCGCCGAGTTCGTTTGGGTCAAAATAATTTTTGTACTCGAGCCCAAATCCAAAACATCCCGATGAAGTTACGATGGGATTATTAAATTTTATTCCTAAAAATTCTGTTTCAAGTTTATTGCTAATTTTTTTTCACGCTCCTGATTATATTTTTTTAGGTTTAGCCTTGGTGGTAGATGTATTCTTAGATCTATTTATAGCTTCAACTACAGATTTTGTGATGGCGTCTATTTCTTTTTTTGTTAAAACTTTTGATTTATTCAAAGTTTCAATTTTTGTTTCAATTTCATTCAAAATTTTACTTACATTTTTAATTTCAGATTTAATTTCAACTTTATCATCAGAGACAATTTTGGTAATTACTTTATTGATATCTTTAAGATTAACTCCAGAATTTTTATGATTTTTTTCTTTATCATTTCTACTTGCATAAACTGCCAATGAAAGAACTACAAGAGATAATGTTGTTATAACTTGCAAATAAACAAATAAATAAAAAAAATTATTCCAAGAAAAGATTGGTGAACAATATGCTTGCTCTAAAATGTTTGGAACATTTGTAAAAGTAGAAATTCCAAATGAATTTAAAATAGAATTAAAAAAATCATTAAAAATTACTAGATAAAATGACGCATACATTATAATTATATTGAAATAAGATTTAATAGCTAGCCCTATTCTATTATATTTTGTTAAATCAGAAGAATTATTTTTTGGATCGCTTGTTGCATCTTTTCCAAAAGCAATTATAATTTCTATACTTCTTGATATAACTCTATAAGATATAAAAACGATAACAAAAAATTTCAATAATATAATATTTAAAAGTCCAATTTTAATAAAAAACAAAATTACAAAAAATAAAATTAAGTCTATCCAGAGATTTGCAATATTCCAAATTTTAATTTGTTCTGCTTTATCTCTTTTTAACTTTTCAAAATCAAATGTGGATATTTTCAGATATTTTGAAATAGAAAAATCAGGAGATAAAATAAATAATAAAAATTTTTTAAATATATATATTGACATTTTAGTTAAACTACAAAAAAAAGATTCTATATTTTTCACATTGCTAAATTTTTTTTCAAAGTGCTTAAAAAATAAACATGAACTTCTTCTTTTGGTTTTTAAATAGTCTTTAAAAGATTTTTTATTTTTTGTTCTTAAATTTTTTTTTATTAAAAATATAATATAGTTATATAAAATAATAGGAGAAAAAAATAATAAAATAATAATAACAATAATACCACAAATAATATCAAAAGCTTTATTTGTCATAAACCCCGCCTCTCAAATTTTTTTGCTCTTTAAAAAATTAGCACCCCATAAAACTTTTATTTTTTTCTTATAAATATAATGCAAACATAAAAAACAAGTGCACTTACAGCAACAGATAAAGTTTCGTTTATTTTATAATGTGAGCTAATTAAAATAATAGCGACCACAAAAATAAATCCAAAAATTCCAATCAAAATTTTCTTAAGCATTTTTTATTCCTCCTCAAAATTTTTGTCTCTCTAAAAAATTATCTCCCCATCAAAAACCGGTCCATCATGACAAACTTTTTTCATCCCGATTTTAGTTTTGATGGAACATCCCACGCAAGCTTTTACTCCGCACGCCATTCTTTCTTCCAAGGAAACTTCAATTTTTATTTTCTCACGCTGAGCAACTTTCGCCACAAATTCCATCATCTTGTGAGGTCCACAAGTAAAAATCCTGTCGAACTTTTTCTCAGGCAAAAGTTTTTCCATAACATCGACCACAGTCCCTTTTAATCCTTCCGACCCGTCGTCAGTGGCAATATGTGTCTCAATATTTTCCAGCGAAAAATTTTTCAAAATATTCGTGTGAATTTTCGTCCTGCCCCCAGCGATAAAAGTCACAGAATTTTTTTTCCTCAGCTCTTCAATCAAAAATTTCGTGGGAGCAATTCCCATTCCGCCACCAATCACCAAAACTTTTCCGCCAGAAATATTTGTCCCAAATCCATTTCCAAGTGGACCCTGAATATTTATCGTGTCATTTTTTTTGAGCCGAGAAAATTCTCGCGTCCCGTTCCCCTTCACCTCAAAATAAAATTCCAGTATATTATTTTTTTTGTCCGCATAATGCAAACTAATCGGTCGCCGCAAAATATTTATTTCGTTCTGACATTTGAGCATAAAAAATTGCCCAGCCTTCACATCATCAAAACATTTTTCACTTTTAACTTTTAGCAAAAAATAATTTTCCGCCACCAAAATATTTTCCGTTACCAAACAATTTTCCAAAAACATTTTTCCTCCAAATTATTTTATAGTCCGACTGCAATAGAAGCAAGTTTTTTTCTGATTTTTTATAATAATTTTATTTTCAGTTTGCTCGGCGTGAGTTATGCACTTAAAATTTTGGCACACAACTTGCTTGAAAGAAATCACGAGCTCATCTTTTTGAATTTCGGGCTTGGGATTTTTTA
>JBOFDW010000219.1:0-5534 GCA_051647385.1 Fusobacteriaceae bacterium | reverse complement strand
GTTATCATATTAGAAATAGAAAAACAACATCAAGAGAGATTGAGGGACTCGGCCCTATGAAATCTCAGCAACCTGCTTCTTTGGCGTGGTGCTAATTCCAGACAGATGTGGTGAAATAAAAGTTTAGACTCTAAACTCTTTTCCCATAAATCTGGGGACAGAGTTTTTTTATTAAAAAAAATAGGAGGTTTATTATGAAAAAAGTTTTACTAGTAGTATTATTTTTAGTTTCGGTATTAAGTTTTGGTGCAAATAAAGTTTTGAAAGTTGGAGCAACTCCAATACCACACGGTGAATTATTAAATTTTGTTAAGGAAGATTTGAAAAAGCAAGGAATAGATTTGCAAGTGGTTGAGCTTACAGATTATGTAACGCCAAATATTTTGCTTGCTGATAAACAAATAGACGCAAATTTTTTCCAACACGTTCCATACTTAGAATCTTTTGCAAAAGAAAAAGGACTTAAGCTAACAGCTTTGCCACCAATTCATGTTGAACCAATGGCGCTTTATTCTAAGAAAGTAAAAAAACTTGCAGATTTTAAATCTGGTGCAACTATTGCAATACCAAATGACCCTTCAAATGGAGGAAGAGCTCTTATACTTCTTCATACTGCTGGAGTTATAAAACTTAAAGATCCAAAAAATTTATTGGCTACTGAAAGAGACATTATAGATAATCCAAAAAAATTAAAAATAAAACCTTTAGAGGCGGCTCAACTTCCAAGAGTTTTGCAAGATGTTGACGGTGCAGTTATAAATGGAAATTATGCACTTGAGGCAAAACTTAATCCATTGAAAGATGCGTTGCTTATTGAAGGAAAAGATTCTCCATATGTAAATATAGTTGCAGTCAGAACTGGCGACGAGAAACGTGACGAAATTATAAAACTTAATTCAGCTCTTAGAAGTGAAAAAGTTAAAAAATTTATTTTGGATAAATATAAAGGTGGCGTTGTGCCAGCATTTTAGTCAGACAATATACTAGGGAATTACCCTAGTATATTTTTTTAAAAAATTTTGGAGGTAAAAACATGAAAAAATTATTAGTTATATCTTTATTTTTGTTTTCTGTATTTAGTTTTGGTGCAAATAAAGTTTTGAAGGTTGCTGCTACACCAGTACCAGCTGCTGAAATTTTAAACTTGGTAAAAGATGATTTGAAAAAACAAGGAATAGATTTGAAGATTATTGAGCTTACAGATTATGTGACGCCAAACATTTTACTTGCTGACAAACAAATAGACGCAAACTTTTTTCAGCATGTTCCATACTTAGAATCTTTTGCAAAAGAAAAAAATTTGAAGTTGACATATTTGCCACCAATTTATATTGTTCCAATGGGATTATATTCTTTGAAAGTTAAAAAGCTTGAAGATTTTAAATCTGGTGCGACGATTGCAATTCCAAATGATCCAACAAATGCAGGACGTGCTTTAATTTTGCTTCATAATAATGGAATAGTAAAATTAAAAGATCCAAAAAATTTAGGTTCAACTGAGCGAGATATTATTGAGAATCCAAAAAAATTAAAAATAAAATTAATGGAAGCAGCTCAACTTCCAAGAATTTTGCAGGATGTTGATGGAGCAGTTATAAATGGAAATTATGCTCTTGAGGCAAAACTTAATCCACTTAAAGATGCGTTGATTATTGAAGGAAAAGATTCTCCATATTCAAATGTTGTTGCAATAAGAGTTGGAGATGAAAAGCGTGATGAGATTTTAAAATTAAACGACGCACTTAGAAGTGAAAAAATTAGAAAATATTTGTTGGAAAAATATAAAGGCGGAGTTGTTTCTGTTGTGGAAGCAAAAAAATAAAAAGCTTTTAATTTTAAAATTTAAATTTTTAAGAAAATAAAAAGTATTTGAAATATTTTAAGTAAATAAAAAAATCAAGAAAAATATAAGCTATAATTTAAAAGAATAAAATTTTCGAAGTTTTTATTTTTGATGTGAGGAGAAAAAATGATTCAGGTAAAGAATTTAAGTAAAGTTTATCAAAATGGATTTCATGCAGTAAAAGGTGTTTCATTTAATGTTGAGCCTGGTGAACTTTTTGGTATCATTGGTCTTAGTGGTGCAGGAAAATCTTCTTTGATAAAAATGTTGAATAGACTTGAAGAACCTTCAAGTGGAGAAATATTTGTTGATAATATTGATATCACAAAAATTTCTGACAAAGAACTTTTGGAGAAGAGACAAAAAATTGGAATGATTTTCCAACATTTTAATTTGCTGACATCAAGAAATGTTTTTGGAAATATTTCTTTTGCACTTGAAATTGCTGGTTGGAAAAAAAATGATATTGATGAGCGAGTGAAAGAACTTTTAGAACTGGTTGAACTTTCAGACAAAGCAGAAAGTTTTCCTTCACAATTAAGTGGCGGACAAAAACAACGTGTGGCAATTGCTCGTGCTCTTGCAAATCATCCAAGCATTTTATTATCCGATGAGGCAACGTCGGCATTGGATCCCAAAACTACAAAATCTATTTTGGCACTGATAAAAAATATTCAGAAAAAACTTAATCTTACTGTTGTAATCATCACACATCAAATGGAAGTTATTCGAGATGTCTGCAATAAAGTTGCGGTAATGTCAGATGGAAAAATTATTGAGACGGGATTTGTCCATAATGTTTTTTCAAAACCTCAACATAAAATCACAAAAGAATTAATCGATCATTTGTCACCAGAAGAAAGTTTAGAAGTCGAGCTTGTAAAAACAAAATCACAAAAAATTATCAAATTAAATTTCGTTGGCGAAGCAACGGATGAGCCAGTGATTTCACGAGTAATTAGAAAAATGGAAATAGATATAAATATTCTTGGTGGAAGCGTGGATGTTTTGACAACTTTAAAAGTTGGGCATCTTCTCATAGAACTTATTGGTGATATGAGCAAGCAAGAAAATGCAATAAAAGAATTTGAAAATTATGGTCTTGTGGTGGAGGTTATTTATGATGGAAAATGCTAGTTTGATTTTAGAAGCTTTGTGGCAAACTATTTATATGGTATTTTTTTCTACTTTTTTTTCTA
The DNA here is from genome assembly GCA_051647385.1 of Fusobacteriaceae bacterium. Taxonomy (GTDB): domain Bacteria; phylum Fusobacteriota; class Fusobacteriia; order Fusobacteriales; family Fusobacteriaceae; genus JAGNZR01. Next base: position 2,492 of record JBOFDW010000219.1, on the reverse strand, counting down.
TTGTAATTGGAGCACCACTTGCAATATTATTAGTCTTAACTGCTGAAGGAAATCTTTCTCCAAAACCAATTTTAAATAAAATTTTGAACGGAATAATAAATAGCTTAAGATCTTTTCCGTTTATTATTTTGATGATATTAATTTTTCCACTATCAAGATTTATTGTTGGGACAACTATTGGAAGCACTGCGGCAATAGTTCCACTTTCAATTGGAGCTTCTCCATTTGTTGCAAGAATAATTGAAGGGGCATTGCTGGAAGTTGACAGAGGAATTATTCAGGCAAGTAAAAGTTTGGGGGCAACAAATTTTATGATTATAAGAAAAGTTTTGATACCAGAAGCAATGCCATCACTTATAAACGGAATTGTAATTGTAATAATAAGTCTCGTTGGATTTTCTGCAATGGCTGGGGCAATTGGCGGAGGTGGTCTCGGTGACGTTGCGATTCGTTTTGGTTATATGAGATTTCAAACTGATGTTATGATATATTCTGTCGTTGCAACAATTTTATTGGTACAAATTATTCAGAGCATAGGAAACTTATTGGTCAGAAATTTACGTAAAAAGCGTGGTTGAAAATTTTGCTCACTTGTCTTTGTTATTTTGTAGTCCTTAGGAAATTTGAAAATTAAAAAGAAGTTTATTGCATTTTGATTTCTTTTTTGTTATCATATTAAGTGTGGGAGGATGTCAAAAAAAAAATAAGGAGTGATAACATGAAATATTTGAATCCAGCAGACAGAATAATTTTATATAGAAAAAAATATAATATTACTCAACAAGAGCTTTCAAATGAAAAGATTGCCCGAGTATTTATCGGAATGATTGAGATTGGGAAGAGAGGTCTTACTCTTAGAACCGCTAGATTAATTGCCCAAAGTTTTAATGATATTTTGAAAGCTAAAAAAATTGATGAAAAAGTTTCTCCAGAAGATCTTTTGAAGAATAAGCACGACCAAGCACTTGAAGTTTTGGAAGAAATGCTTTCCAAGAAACTTATTTTGAACACGAAGGTAATTGATATTGACGAGGCTCTATTTCAACTTCCAGTTCTGGAAAATTCAAAATATTGTCTTACAATAGGTAAAATATTTTTTGATGCTGGAAATGTCGAGCTAGCAAAATATTATGCAGAAAAAGGTTTGGTCGACAATTTCCACAAAAAGAATTTGGAGAATATTAAGCAACTTATACTTCTTTTGGCAAATGCAAATGAAATTTTGGGTGGCTATGATAATACGATTTCTGTTGTTACAAAAAATGAGGATCTTGTTACAAAGAAAAATGATGTGCTAGCACAATCAATTCTTTTGAAAAATGCAAATGCAGTTTGGAAAACTGGTGACGGAAAAAAAGCCGTTGCAACTTTGGAAAAACTTTCTCGTAAAACTAAAGACCGAGATCTTAAATTTGAAATACGAAGTCTTATCGCAGAAATTACTTATCTGGAATTTAAAAAAGCTAAGAAAGCAATTAAAATGTTTGACGCACTTTTGCCGGGAACTTCTGACAAAGAAAGATTTACAATTTATTCACACCTTTTAGAAATTGGTGCAATGAATAAAAAAAGTTTTGACTTGAATGAGCTCATAAATAAAACTTTAAATCTTATTAAAACTTACAAAGCAAATTCAAACGAGACTTTCTGTGTTTATACAAAAATTGCTGTCGCTTACGAAAAACTTAAAGAAAAAGATTTGGCAGTAAAATATTTTATGGAAGCTCTTTCTACAAAAGGCTCTAGTACAAATATTTGTGAAAAATATGACGTGCTAAATAATTTCTTAATATTTCTTATTAAGGCAAAGAAAAGTAACAGTGCAAAAATCATGGAATTTTTAGAAAATTGTTACGTTGAACTTTTTGAGGTTTGTGAAAATTATAAACCCATTGCATATTTTGCAAAAATTTATCCTAGCAGATCAAAAATTACAAAAATGTTAGAGAGAATAAAAATATAAATATAAATTTTTAGTTCAAATAAAAAAAATTGGTTCCAATATCTTTTAGTATCAACACCAAATATTATACAATAAAAAAAAAATTTAGCATAAAAAAATGAGAGATAAATAAATCTCTCATTTTTTTATTTTTTGTAAATTTAATCTTTAGTATATTTAAGTTATTTTATTTTGCATAATCAACAGCACGAGTCTCACGAAGAATTGTAACTTTTATTTGACCCGGATATTGCATTGTTTCCTCAATTTTTTTGGCTGTTTCACGAGCCATTATAGTAGCCTGATCGTCAGTTATTAGTTCAGGATTTATAATAATTCTAATTTCACGACCTGCTTGTATCGCATAACAAGACTCTACTCCATTGAAAGATTTTGCAACTGCTTCAAGTTGTTCAAGTCTTTTAATATAAGTAGAAAGAGTTTCCCTTCTTGCTCCAGGTCTTGAAGCAGAAACTGCATCAGCCGCCTGAACAAGAATAGCTTCCACAGAACCAAATTCTGCATCACCATGATGTGCCATAACTGCATT
>JBOFDW010000218.1:0-8168 GCA_051647385.1 Fusobacteriaceae bacterium | reverse complement strand
ACTGGCGGACATATATATCCTGCACTTTCTGTTGCTGATGAACTAGTAAAAAAAAATATAGAAGTCCTTTTTGTCGGGACAACAACAAGAATAGAAAATAAACTTGTGCCTGAAAAAGGTTATAAATTTATAGGAATTAATTTCTATCCGCCAAAAAATATTAAAACTATTTTTTTATTTTTAAAAGCTATTAAAATTTCTTTTAATATAGTTCGTAAAGAAAAACCTGATGCTATTATAGGATTTGGAAATTATATTTCTGCACCATTTATTATTGCAGGAATACTTTTACGGAAGAAAGTTTTTCTTCAAGAACAAAATGCAGATATGGGATTAATGAACAAAATTTTTTATCGATTTTCCAAAAAAATATTTTTAGCTTTTGACTCAACTTACGATAAAATACCAATAAAATATAGCAAAAAACTTCTAGTAACTGGAAATCCTTTAAGAAGTGAAATTTATGAATTGCAAAGAGAAAGTGTTAGAGAAAATTTGAAAGTGAAAGATAATGAAAAAATTCTTTTAATCATTGGTGGGAGCCTTGGGGCAAAAAATATAAATGATTCTGTTATTGAATTATGGAGCAAGATTCATGAAAATAAAAATTTGAGAATTTATTGGTCTACTGGTGATGGAGCATATGATGAAGTAATAAAAAAAGTTCAAAAAACAAAAGCAAATGATGTTATAAAACCTTACTTTAATAATGTTATAGAAATTATGGTTGCGTCAGATTTGATTATTGGTAGAGCTGGAGCTCTGACAGTTTCAGAAATAATACAACTTGAAAAACCTTCAGTTCTTATTCCTTTCCCTTCAAAAAAAGTTGGTCAATATGAAAATGCAAAAATATTAGAAGAAATAAAAGCTTCCTATATTTATAAGAATATGGATTCTGAAAAAGCAGTCTTGAAAGCTTTGGAAATAATTATGGATGAAAAAAAGTTAGAAGAAATGAGAGTTAAAACTAAAATTTTAAAAAAAGAAAATGCTGCGAGAATTATAGTTGAAGAAATTTGCATGTAGGAGAATTTATGAGAAATATATATTTTATAGGCATTAACGGAATTGGTATGAGTGGACTTGCTAAAATAATGAAAATAAAAGGATTCAATGTCAGTGGGTCTGATATCACAAGAAGTTATGTGACAGAAGAGCTAGAAAGTTTAGGAATAAAAGTTTTTGGAATTCATGATTCAAAAAATATGCAAAATATTGACACGGTTATAGCTTCAAGTGCTATAAAAAAAGAAAATCCTGAGTATGATTATGCGACTAAAAATAATATTAAAATTATAAAAAGAGGGGAACTATTAGCTGAGCTTTTAAATATGGAAACTGGAATAGCTGTTGCAGGAACTCATGGAAAAACAACTACAAGTTCTATGCTTTCTTCTGTTATGCTTTCAAAAGATCCAACAATTGTAGTTGGTGGTATTTTGCCAGAGATAGGTTCAAATGCTAAACCTGGACTTTCAGAATATTTTATTGCTGAAGCTGATGAAAGTGATAATTCTTTTTTATATATGAATCCAAAATATTCCATAATAACAAATATAGAAGAAGACCATCTTGAAAATCACGGGAACTTAGAAAATATAAAAAAATCATTTATGAAATTTATGGATCAGACTTCAAAAGAAATTTTAGTTTGCAAAGACTGCGAAAATATACATGATTTAATTTTAAATAGAAAAAATATAGTCACATATTCTACGAATAAAACTGCAAATATTTATGCAGAAAACATTCAAATTTTTAATGGTGTTACAAAATATGAAGTTATTATAGATAATAAAAATATTGGTGAATTCTCTTTAAAAATTCCAGGGATTCATAATATTGCCAATTCATTACCAGTTATATATTTGGCTTTAAAATTTGGAGTAAGCATAATAGAAATTAAAGAAAAACTTTTAAATTTTTCTGGAGCAAAGCGTAGATATGATATACTATATAATAACGGTATTAAAATTATTGATGATTATGCTCATCATCCAACGGAAATAAAAGCAACTATTCAAGGTGCGAAAAGTATTGAAAATAAAAAATTGGTTGCAATATTTCAACCTCATAGATATAGTAGAGTCAATTTTCTTTTCAAAGAATTTGCAAATTGTTTTGAGGGAATAGACAAACTTATTTTATTGCCTATTTATGCAGCAGGAGAACAGAATATTTATGATATTACGCTAGAAGATTTGAGCAAAAAAATTTGCCATAAATCAACTGAAATTATTGAAAATATTTCTGACGTTGAGAATTATATTTCAAATTGCAAAGAAGATAAAGTTTATTTATTTATGGGAGCTGGAGATATTTCTAAAATTGCTCATAAAATTGTTGATGGCTTAAACAAAAACTAGACACTAGAAAGGATTAATTTTATAATGAAATTATTGAAAAATTACTCAATGAAAGAACGTTCAAATATGAAAATTGGTGGAATCACTAGTAATTTTTTTATTATAGATAAACGAGAAGAAATAAAAGATATATTAGACAATTATGAAAATATTTTTGTAATTGGAAATGGTACTAACACTTTAATAAATGACGGTAAATTAAAGACAAGCTTTTTATCGTTAGAAAATTTTAATTTAATATCTGAACTCGAAAATAATATAATTCAGGTTGAGGCTGGAGTAGAGTTTTCTGATTTGATAAAATATATTGAAGAAAAAAATTATTCTGGCATTGAAAGTATGGCAGGCATACCTGGAACAGTTGGTGGGCTAGTATATATGAATGGTGGGGCTCATGGTGTTGAAATTTTTGATTTTATAAAAGAAATAGAAATAGTTGATGAATATAATTTCGTTAGAAAAATTTCTAAAGATAAAATAATTGTTTCATACAGAAATACTGAGATTCAAAAAAAAAAATGGATAATTTTATCAGCTTTATTTGAATTCAAAAAAGGATTTGACAAAGCACGCGTTATCGAAGTAACAGAAAAAAGGGAAAGTAGCCATCCTTTATCTCTTCCAAATTTAGGGAGTAGTTTTAAAAATCCAAAAGATAAATTTGCTGTTAAACTTATTATCGAATCAGGGATGTCTGGGTACAGAATAGGAGATGCTCAGGTTTCGGAAAAACACCCAAATTTTATTGTAAATTTAGGCACTGCAACTTTTGAAGATGTTAGAACTGTAATTTCAGATGTAAAAAAAAAAGTAAAACAAGTTACTGGTATAGAGCTTGAAGAGGAGATAGTAACTATAAATGAGTAAAGAAATTAAAAAAAATTATAATATTATAGAACTAAAAAAAATAAAAATTGCTGTATTTATGGGAGGAATTTCTTCTGAAAGAGAAGTCTCGCTTAGGAGCGGAGAAGCAGTTTTAAAAAGTTTAAAAAAAAATGGATATAATTGCTATGCTGTAGATATTAATGAAAAAAATCTGGTTTCAGCATTTATAGAAAACGAATATGATTTGGCATATTTGGTATTGCATGGAGGTTATGGGGAAGATGGACATGTTCAATCTATATTAGACATGCTTAGGAAACCTTACACGGGATCTGGAGTTATACCTTCAGCTGTTGCAATGGATAAAACTCTTACAAAAAAAATTGCTGAATCAATTGGAATAAGAACTGCAAAAACGTATAATTTTTGTGAAGAAATAGAAAAATTTCCTGTTATAGTAAAACCAGCTTGTGAAGGGTCAAGTTTTGGTGTTTATATTTGCAAAGATATCTATGAATTAAAAGAGGCTTTGCAAAATATTAAAAATAAAAAAGTAATAATAGAAGAATACATAAAAGGAGAAGAACTGACATCTGGCATTATAAATGATGAGTGTCTTGGAGTTTTAAAAATAAAATATGAAAATGAACATTATGATTATGAAGCAAAATATGCAGTAGGTGGATCGATTCATGAATATCCTGCCAAAATTTTAAAATCAGTTTATGAAGAAATCATGGATGCTTCTTTGAAGATTCATAAAGAACTTGGATTGGAAGGAATATCTAGAAGTGATTTCATGCTAAAAGATAATAAGGCTTATTTTCTAGAAGTTAATACTTGCCCAGGCATGACTGAAACCAGTTTGATTCCAGACTTGGGAACTATTAAAGGTTATACTTTCGATGATATTGTACAGAGAAATTTGAAAACTTTTGTACAAAAAATATTTTAAATTAATATTTTCAAAATAAAGATTTAATAGATTATAAAAGGGGATATAAAAATGAAATTATTTTTAGGGTTTATATTTTTTGGAATTTCAATATTCTCGATATACAATATAAAAAAAGATTATACTTCAAAACCTTTTTTCAAAGTTCAACAAATTGATATAAATGGGGAGTTCTCGTTAATGAAAGTAGAACTAAAATTTTTGGCAGATACAATAAAAGATAAAAATATGTGGTTTTTGGACTTGAAATTTATGGAAGAAAAAATTTCTAAAGATGTTCGTATTTCAAAAGTAAATATAAAATTTTATGAACTTGGAAAAATGAAAATAGAAGTATTTCAAAAAGAACCTTCATACTACATATCTTTTTCAAAAAAAATGTATTTAGCTGATGAAGAAGGAGCCATTTTTGCATTTATGAATGAATTAAAAGTTAAAGATTTGCCTATCATCCATATTGTTGAAGAGCAGCAAACTTCAGAAATTATAAATATTTTTTCAAAAATGAATGATGAAAATCTTGTTCAGATGGTATCCCAAGTTTATTATCTTGATAAAAATCAAATTGATTTTGTAATTGGAAATAATAGCCGAATAAAAACAAATGTTGAAGTTTCAAATGTGAAATACTCTGCTTTAAGGGATATATTTTTAAATATATCAAAGACTAGTAAAATAGAATATATAGATTTAAGATTTGATGGCTATATAGTAAAAGGTACTGGAGTTGATAGGATTGCAAACTAATAACAGCATTATAAAAAATATTATTGACTTGGGGAATTCAAAAATTAAAGTTTTGGTTGGAGAACTTTATGAAGACGGCCAAAAACTCAGAGTTCTTGCTTATGCAGAATCTTCAACTCAAGGTCTAAAGAAATCTACAATAGAAAATCCAGCTGAACTTACAAATTCAATAGAAAATGCTATTTTTGAGGTTGAAAAAAAGCTTGATGTGAAAATAAAAAAGGTTATCGCAACGATAAGTAGTCCTAGCATAAAATCTAGAGCAGTAAGTGTCAAAATAGATTTTCCTGAAAAACAAATTGGTGAGCAAGAGATAGAAGAATTATTACTTGAGGCAGAAAAAGAACTAGTTCAAGAGAAAAATAAGCGTGGAGAAAATAAAAAAGATAGAATTTTAAAAAAAGAATTATATAATGTAAGAGTAAATAATTCTGGGATAGTCAAAAATCCAATAGGTATGGTTGGTAAAGATTTGAGGGCAGATATACACCTAATTTGTATTGATGAAGATGATTATATTGCATATGAAGAAGTGCTGAATAGGTCTGGTCTTGAAATAGAATCAATAATGCTAGGGTCTTTTGGCTCTGCTGAAGCTGTTTTAGATGATGAAGAAAAAAATAAGGGTGTTGCTTTAATAGATATCGGAGAAGGAATAACAGATATTTTGATGTTTAAAAATGGAAAACTTATATATTCAAAAACTATTCCTCTTGGAGGTATGCATTATATAAGTGATCTTGCATATATTCTTGAAACTTCAAAAGTCGAAGCAACTAAAGTTTTGGATATAATGAGAGAAAAAAGAGATTTAAACTCAAAAGTTATGGTAGGAGAAAAAAGTTTTACAATAGAATATATCAGAAAAATTTTGGATGCAAGGACAGATGATATTGTAAAATTTATTGATCAAGCTGTAAAAGAATCAGGATTTACAGGATATTTAGGGAAAGGCATTGTTATAACTGGTGGAGCCATTGTGCTTGACGAACTAATAAAAAAAATAACGCTAACAACAGGATATAAAGTTTCAAAAAAATCTCCTTATTCAATTAAAGGGATGGAGAAAGTGAAACCTTCCCAGTCTTCTGTCATCGGAGCTTTGACTTTTTCTCTTAGAGAAGCTTTCGAAAGAAAAATATCTGGAAAATCGTATGATACTGAATTTGAAAATATAGAATTTATTGATGAAAACTTTGTTAAAGAAAATAGAACATTAGATATAGATATTGAAGAAAAAATTTCCGATAAATCAAAAGCGAGAGAATGGAAAAGAATTGAAAAACAGAGAGAGAAAGAGGAAAAGGGTCGTATAAAAGAAGAAGAAAAAGCTACCAAACATGCAATGAAAGAACTTGAAAATCAAGAGAAAGAAAAAGAACCTAGTACTTTTAAAAAATTGGTTAATTCCATTTCAGATTGGTTGTCAAATTATATCTAAAAATTTTTCATTATAAAATAAAATTAAAGATGATATGAGATAGGAGGCAAAATTATGGGAATAAATGAGGGTATTGTAAAAATTAAAGTAATAGGAACTGGTGGGGCAGGTGGAAATGCAATAAATGACATGATTACTAGTGGAATAAAAGGGGTCGAATTTATTGCGGCGAATACTGATGCACAAGATTTGAATAAATCTCTTGCAGATATTCGTGTTCAACTTGGTGAAAAATCTACTCGAGGTCTTGGTGCTGGAGCTGATCCAGAAGTTGGTAGAGTTGCAGCGGAAGAGGATATAGAGAAACTTAGAATTATATTGGAAGATGCAAATATGGTTTTCATTACTGCTGGTATGGGTGGAGGAACAGGGACAGGAGCTTCTCCTGTTATTGCGAGAAAAGCAAAAGAGCTAGGAATTTTGACAGTAGCAGTTGTTACAAGACCTTTTGAATTTGAAGGAAAAAAAAGAAAGGCAAATTCTGATAAAGGGATAGAAGAATTAAGAAAGACTGTTGATGCTCTTGTTGTTATTCCAAATCAGAAATTATTTGAACTTCCAGATAAACAAATTACTTTTTTAAATGCTTTTCGAGAAGCAAATAATATTCTAAAAATTGGAATAAAAGGTATTGCAGATTTAATGATAGGAACAGGTCTTATAAATCTTGATTTTGCAGATATAAGAACGACAATGGCAAATTCTGGTCTTGCAGTTTTAGGATTTGGAGAGGGAGAAGGTGAAAACAGGGCGGTAAAAGCAACAGAAAAAGCTATACAATCACCATTGCTAGAAAAATCAATTAATGGTGCAAGTAAAATTTTAATAAATATTACAGGATCTTCAAATGTTTCTCTTCAAGAGGGGACTATTATTTCTGAAATGGTAACTCAAGCAGCTGGAAAAGAAGCTGAAGACGTTATGTTTGGACTTATTATTGACGAAAATTGCGGCGATAAAATTCAAGTTACAGTAATTGCGAATAATTTTACAAGTATTAGCGAAAACGAAACAGATTCCATGATAAGAGTTGATCATAAAGAGCAGCAACTGAAAGAAAATTTTAGCCAAAATGGAATCGCTATAAATTCAAATGAAGTTGAAATTGATCCAAAAGAAATCGATGTGCCACCTTGGATGCGAAGCAGTAAAAACAACGAGTAATATTGAGGAGTGAAATTTGTGTTAAAATTTTTAAGATTTTTAACTTTTATATTTATTTCAATATCCATCTTTTCTGTTGAAATAAAAAAAGAGTTAACTTATAATAAATATTCTCTTGCTGATAAATATCAGTACAAAGATAAAAAAAGAGAATTTCAGTGGGTTAAAATTTCAAAACTTTTGGACGGACTCGAAATTTTTCAGAAAAAATATTCTAAGTTTGGTTATCTTGCAAATTATAAAAATTTTTCTGGAATGCCTCCTCTTACTCAAACTTATATAAAAGATATTTATAGTGAGGAACAGTATGATGGGACGACAAAAGAATATAAAATTGTAACTGATATGTATGGAGCAATGCAGCATCAAGGAATACCATTGTATTCTGAAAATAATCTTTTGCTGCCTGAACGTTATGGAAATGATGGGAACTTTATTGCCATACTAGATGACGATAAAAAGATAGAAGGATATATAAAAGTAAAAGTTTTTGATTTTGAAGGAGAATGGCTAGTTCCAAAAAAATATGTAAAAGAGACAAAAACTGGAAAACTTGAAAAAGTAATTTTTGTTGATAGAAAAAATCAAAATATTTCTACTTTGGAGCAAGATAAAAATATTTGGAAAATTAGAAGTATGAATCCAGTAACTACTGGAGTAGATG
>JBOFDW010000217.1:0-12342 GCA_051647385.1 Fusobacteriaceae bacterium | reverse complement strand
AGATAGTAGAATTTCAAATCAAAAATAAAACTGACGCAATAATTGTCGCAGGGACAACTGGTGAGTCTTCAACGATGCCAGACAAAGAACACATAGATCTCATAGCTCGAACGGTAAAACTTGTTAACAAAAAAATTCCGGTAATTGCAGGGACAGGAATAAATGACACAAAACATTCTGTGTATCTTAGTCAAGAGGCAGAAAAAGTTGGAGCAGATGGACTCCTTATTATTACGCCTTATTATAATAAAACTAATAAGATGGGACTTATAAAACATTTTCAGATGATTGCTGAGAATGTGAAAATTCCAATTATACTTTATAATGTACCTGGTCGGACTGGAATGAATATTCCGCTGGATGTTTATGAGGCACTTGCTCCTATAAAAAATATAATAGGAGTGAAAGAAGCGTCAGGTGATATAACTTATGCAATGAATATTGTGAGATTATACGGCGACAGATTTGACTTATATTCTGGCAATGACGATATAATAGTTCCTATGATGTCTGTTGGAAGCAAGGGTGTAATTTCTGTTCTGGCAAATGCTATGCCACTTGAAACTCATAATATAGTGGAGTATTATTTGAGTGGAAAAGTTTCAGCCTCAAAAGATTTGCAACTAAAACTTAATGGATTTGTTCATTCTCTTTTTATAGAGACGAATCCTATTCCAATAAAAGCTGCGCTTAATCTTATGGGAATGAAAGTCGGAGGATATAGACTTCCTCTTTATGAAATGAGTGACGGAGCTTTGAGTACACTTAAAGCTGAGATGAAAAAAATTAATTTAATATAAGCGAGGAATTTTATGAAAATTGCTGTTTTTGGTTATGGTGCAATGGGAAAAATAGTAGCCGACACAATAAACTCAAGAGAAAACTTAGAGCTTGTTGGGACAGTTGACCAAATAGTTGGCGAGGCAAAATTTAAGAAGCTTGAAGACATGAAAGAAAAACCAGATGTGATTATTGATTTTTCACATTTCAGCAAACTGAGTGAAGTAATAGATTATGGTTTGAAAGAAAATATTGCGGTCTTTGTTGCAACAACTGGGCACAGTGAAGAGCAGTTAAAATATTTGGAGTCTGCTTCAAAAAAAATTCCAATATTAAAAGCGACTAATACTTCACTTGGTGTAAATCTTTTAAACGAGCTTATGAAATATATTGTACCAGTTTTGCAAGACTGGGATATTGAGCTGATAGAAAAACATCACAATAAAAAAATTGATTCTCCAAGCGGAACAGCTAAAACTTTGTTGGAAAAAATCAACGAAGCTCTATCTGAAAAAAGAGATTATAAATATGGGCGGCAAGGAAATTCCAAGAGAGAGAAAAAAGAAATTGGAGTTCATGCAGTTCGAGGCGGAACAATAGTTGGAGAACACAGCGTTATTTTTGCTGGTGAAGATGAGATAGTAGAACTTAAACACGAGGCACACTCAAAAAAGATTTTTGCAAATGGAGCTGTTACAGGAGCAATTTGGTTGGCTCAAAAAAAAGCAGGGTTTTATAAAATGTCAGATGTATTGTTTTAAGGAGGAATAAAAAAAATGTCAGATATAATTAATCACGGACAAGAAATTATCAAATTTATAAGAGATGCAAAAAAAGTTACACCAGTAAAAGTTTATGTAAGCGGAGAAAATTTAAGTGTATTAAAACTTCAAGAAGATGGAGTAAAAGTTTTTGGAGATTCGCACTTCAAAATTTTAATAGGTGAACTTTCTATTATAGAAAAATTTATTGAAGAGAATAAAAGCAAAATATTAGATTATTATATTGAAAATGATAGAAGAAATTCTGCCATACCACTTCTAGACAAAACTCATATAAATGCTAGAATAGAACCCGGGGCAATTATAAGAGACATGGTTGAGATAGGAGAAAATGCTGTCATAATGATGGGGGCAATTATAAATATAGGTGCAAAAGTTGGAAAAAAAACTATGATAGATATGGGAGTAGTTTTGGGAGGGCGTGCTGTTGTTGGAGATAATTGTCACATAGGAGCTGGGACAGTTCTTGCTGGAGTCGTTGAACCACCAAGTGCAATGCCAGTAATTGTTGAAGATGATGTTGTGATTGGAGCAAACGCAGTTGTAATTGAAGGTGTTAGAATAGGAAAAGGATCGGTTGTTGCAGCTGGTGCAATAGTTTTGCATGACGTTCCAGCTGGAGTTGTTGTTGCAGGAAATCCTGCCAAAATAATTAAGAACAAAGATTCCAAGACAGAGTCAAAAACTGAAATAATAGAAGACTTAAGAAAAATATAAATATTAATATATAAAAAATAATATATTAAAGAAAAAAAGAAAAAAATAACTAAAATTGGAGGAAGAAAAATGTTAAAAACAAATCCGTATTTGGATAAAATGGAGCTGTCAGTAATCAGACAAATCGCCGAAGAGTGCAACAGAATTAATAGGGAAGAACCAAATGCAACAAAAAAAATTATCAACATGACTATTGGCGAGCCTGATATAAAACCTCATCAAAGAATTATAGATGAAACTATTGAGTATATGAAAACTTCGAGACTTGGTTATCCTCCAGTTGGTGGACTCTTAGAACTTCGACAAGAAATAGCAAAAGATCAAAAAGCAAAATATGGTGTAAATGTTACAGCAGACGAAGTGATTATAAATGTTGGGACAACTGAAGCTCTATCAACAGCACTTCGGACAATTCTTGAGCCAGGTGATGAAGTTATAATTCCTCTTCCAGCTTATCCCGGATATAAACCTCTAGTTTTTTTAAACGGTGGAAAATATAAAACAATAGATACTTCAGATAGTAATTATGAAATCACAGCGGAAAAAATTAGGCAGAACTTATCACCAAATACAAAAGCTATAATTTTAAATTATCCTACAAATCCAACAGGAGTTGTAATTTCAAAAAAAAATCGAGATGAAATACTAAAGTTAGCGAAAGAAAAAAATCTTTATATTTTGAGTGATGAAGTTTATTGCGAGCTAGTTTATAATGGTGAGCACCATACTTTTTTGGATAATGATTATAGAGACAATGTAATAATAGTAAATGGATTTTCAAAATCTCACTCCATGACAGGTTGGAGAGTTGGATATACAATTTGCAGTGCTGAATTAAAAAAGAAAATGATAATGGTTCATCAATATTCTGTGACAGCAATTCCTATCATGTCGCAATATGGAGCAATAGTTGCTTTACAAAAATGCCAAGACTTGAGTGATAGAATTCCAATTTATAAAGAGCGAGCAGATTCAGTTTATGAAGCACTAAAAAAAATAGGATTCAAACCAATCAAGCCAAACGGTGCAATTTATATGTTCTCATCAGTGAAAGATTTAGGGATAAAAAATACTTATCAGTTTGCTATGGATTTATTGAGAGAAGAAAAAGTGGCGGTAGTTCCTGGCTCTGGGTTTGAAATGGAAGGGTACATAAGAATTTCTTTGGTGCAAGATTCTAAAATTATGCTTGAGGGTATCAATAGGATAGAAAATTTTTTAAAAAAGTACAAACAAATTTAAAAACGGAACACATTGTTGAACGCTTCTATTCATGAAAGATAGAGGCGTTTATTTTTTTTAAAACGATATGTATGTTAAGTTTTTTTTTTGAAAACAGTTGACAAGTCAGTTAAATTGTGCTACAATAATTTTGAGTTATGAGAGACATGCCTAAAGCATACTCTTAAAATATTTTTAGTCTGTGTAAGTGGGCTAATTTGTAAAACTTAGTTTTATTTCATGAGACGATGTTAGAGGAGAGATAACAAGAATGAGGAAAAAACTAGACAGACTTTGGTTGATTCCGCTTTTGTTCGTAGCAATTTCAATAGGAGCAAAAGCAGTAACTAACATTACTGTAATTAATTTGTACGCAGAACCAACACAAAGAATTGCAGTAGCACAAAGGAGACAAGATGTTGCAATGGCACCAGCTCCTCCTGCACCTGCACCAAGAATTATCTACAGAGATCCTCCGCTGGTAGAACAGTATACAGAGGATGAAGAACTCCCTGTAGAAGAAGTTCCAGCTGAAGAGATGACTGCTGAGGAAATGGCTGCAGAAGAAGTTGTACAGTAATCACGGAAGAGAATTATTTTTAATTTTGAGAGGTGTGGTACTTTTCAGATTTAGAAGAAAGGTAATCTTTTTTGGGTACGGGAGAGTTTCAAGAAGGATTACTTGTTGTAAAAAATTTATGTTAAGAAAAAATGTTTATTAGCTAATATAAAGAAGTGGCACTGCTTATAGAAAGAGTCCTCCCAAGAACTTTTCTCCCCAAGTCGCAGTGCTGCTTTTTTATTTGTCAAAAAACGTGTGTTAGTTTCAATAAAAAAATGAGGCATCGCTTAATGAGAAGAAGCCCCTAAAAATTTAGAGGCTCCTAATCATAACTTTCTTGGGGAGAATTTTATAAAAAAACAAAATATATTTTGGGGAAATATATTTTACTTTACATCTATTGGATGTACGAATCCAAAAAAAAGTTTAAAAGATTTTTTTATTTTCTTTTTGCAAGATAAATTCTATAAATTCCCTTACTGCACCTTCGCCACCTTTTTTTGTTGAGACAAAATCAACACTATTCTTGACTTCATCCACAGCATCGTACGGTGCACCAGTCAAACCACAAAATCTCATTGCGTCCAAATCATTTACATCATCGCCAATATATGCAAGCTCTTCTTTTTTTAAATTTAATTTTTTGCAAAGGCTTTCTAGTACAGGAAGTTTATCTTTTATTCCTTGATGAACGTGATTTATTCCAAGTTCACTTGCACGGTTCGTAACAATTTTTGAGCTACGACCAGTTATAATTGTAAAGTCTATCCCCAATTTTATCGCAGCAGAAATTCCTAAGCCGTCCTTTACTGAAAAACTTTTGAAAACTTCACCTTGAGCACTCATATTTATTTTGCCGTCAGTTAAAGTCCCATCCACATCCAAAATTATCATCTTTATTCCCAAAATAATTTCTCCTTTAAAATTTCTCATATATAAAATTATACCATATTTATTTCAAAAATTTTTTATATAATATTTCCGTCAAAAATAAAAAAGCTGAAATTTTTTATGGCAAGAAAATAAATTGTAAAACTCCGTCTTTAGTGGTAACATATAAGTAGAAAATTTAAAATTATAAGGAGTGATTTTTTTGAACTTCAATTCTATATCAGAAATGAAAAAAAAATATTCGCTATATGTCACAGCTTTTTTCGAAGGCAAAGTAGAAAATTTTTGTGGTGATGTTAGCGACGAGGCAAAACTTTTATTAGAAAAATTAGTGAAGGAACAAAACTTTACAGGAAAAAAAGATCAAGTTTTCAAAGCGTCATATTTAAATGATAGCAACGAAATTGTAAATGTAATGTATATTGGGGCAGGGAAAGAGGAAAATTTTTGTCGTGAAGATTATCGGGACAATCTTTATAAGGCTCTCGCAAATTATGACAAAGATGTTTGTTTTTATTCGCCAGAAAAAACTTTGAACGACTTAGAACTTGTGGCAGAAGTTACAAATAATATTTCGTATTCTTTTGATAAATATAGAGAAGAGAAAGACAAGAAAGCGAAGATCCAGATGGACTTTTTCTCGCAAGAAAAAATAGATGACACAGAAATAAAAAATATTTTGTCCAGCCTAGATTTGGCAAAAGATTTGATAAATGAGCAGGCAAATATTATTACACCAAAAGCTCTTGCTGAAGCAGCGAAAAAATTTGGGGAAGAATTTGGATTTGATGTAGAAATTTTGGACGAGGCTCAAGCTGAAAAATTTGGAATGCATGCATTTTTATCGGTTGGGCGTGCTTCAATAAATAGACCGTACTTTATTGTTGCGAGATATTTTGGAAACAAATCAGATAAATTTG
The DNA here is from genome assembly GCA_051647385.1 of Fusobacteriaceae bacterium. GTDB lineage: Bacteria > Fusobacteriota > Fusobacteriia > Fusobacteriales > Fusobacteriaceae > JAGNZR01. The sequence goes on along the minus strand of JBOFDW010000217.1, from coordinate 6,469 downwards.
TTCATGGACTTGTTGGAAAAGGAATAACTTATGACACTGGTGGACTTTCCTTAAAACCTGCTGACTCAATGATTGACATGAAAGATGACATGAGCGGGGCGGCGACAGTTCTTGCAACTATTTCTGCTTTGGCAAAAAATAAAGTCAAAAAAAATGTTGTGGCAGTTGTGGCAGCTTGTGAAAATTCTATCGGGCATAACGCATATAGACCTGGAGATATTGTTGGGTCAATGAACGGAAAATATATCGAAGTTTTAAATACAGACGCAGAAGGGCGATTGACTTTGGCTGACGCTGTAACTTATATTACAAGAGTGGAAAAAGTTTCTGAAATTATTGACGTGGCAACTTTGACTGGCGCAATAAGAATTGCACTTGGAACTGCGGCGACAGGAGCATTTACAAATAATAAAGAAATGTTTTTGAAACTTGATAGCGCATCAAAAAAATGGAACGAAAATTTTTGGCAGATGCCAATCTACAAAGAATATCATAAACAAATAAAATCTGATATTGCCAGCGTGAAAAATACTGGTGGGCGAAATGCAGGGTCATGTTCGGCTGCGGCTTTCATAGAAAGTTTTGTGGAAAATAATATGCCGTGGATGCATCTTGATATTGCTGCCACAGCTTTAATGGAATCTGACAGTGGATTTCATAAAAAAGGTGCGACAGGGGTTGCGATAAAATCTTTGTACACATACATTAAAAATTAAAAAATTATATTTATTTATTTTATCTTATTTTATTTTGAATTTTATATTTAATATTTTATAAATTTGAATTTTCAAGTTTTATTAGGAAAGGAATCAAGGAAAAATTTCAATGCACAATACTAGATACGCAAAAAATTTGCAGGATAAAAACGAGGCGATTGCACTTTGGCAAGAATGTTTTGAAGACCAGCAAAGTTATATAGACTTTTATTTTGAGAAAAGATATCAAGACCAACAATTTTTGCTCTGCGAAAATGATGAAGGAAAAACTGTTGGAGGGCTACATCAAATTCCATACGATTTTTCTTTTTGTGGAAATATAGAGAAAACTTTTTATTTGGAAGCAGTTGGAGTCAAGGAAGAATTTCGTCGGACTGGAATTATGAACGAGCTTCTTAAAAAAACTTTTGATGTTGCTCGCGAAAAAAATATGCGAGAGATTTTTTTGAAGCCGAGAAATCCAGAAGTCTACGAAAAATTTGGGTTTGGATTTTCTCACGTTCTTGAAAAATATGAAATAGAATTTGACGAGTTGGAAAGTTTCTCGAAAAAAAATAAAGAAAATTCTGAGCTTGATATTATTGAGATGAATTTTGAAAATTCAGAACTCATAAAAGAATTTATAATTTATTTTAATTATGAGATGAAAAAAAATTGCCGAAGTTTTATTGAGAAAAATTTTGACGGTATGAAATTTTTCCTAGAGGAATTTTATCACGGTCAAGGAAAGTTTTATATATTAAAAAATAAAACTCAGGAAATAAATCAAGAGGCAGAAGAACATCAAAATAAAAAAGAGAGCCAGAAAATTTTTGGTTGCTTCGGTTGCTTTCCACAAAAAAATTCTGTTGAAGTTCGTGAACTGTTTTTTTCTAGCCAATTAGTTTTTGAAAATATTTGCAATTTTATTTTCAACTCTAAAGGTGGGCTCAATAAAAAATCCAAGCCAAAAAATATTTTGTTCACGACAAAAAGAGGAACGGACTTGGAGTCTTATTTTCCAAACAGATTAAAAGTTGTGAAAACTTTGGATTCAAATTTGATGACGAGAATTATTGATGTGAAAACTGCCATCTCAAATTATTTTGGAGATATAGATTATTCTATTTTCCCAAAACAGCCGAGACATATTATGATTTCCATAATAGATAATTTTATTCCTGAAAATTCTGGGATATATAAATATGATTTTGCGTCCACTACGATAACTTTTTTTCCGTCTCAAAAAATTGACGACTATGACATAGAATTAAATGTTTCAGATTTGGTCTCGCTTTTATATCACGTGGAAAATATTGAAACTCTTGTCACACAAAACAGACTGCGAATAAAAAATGTCGGAATAAGAAATTCTCTGATTTATATTTTTTTCAGATTACGAGAGTCATATATCAATGAAATAATTTTGTAATAAATATTTTCGAGTTTTACGAGAAAAAAATCAAGAGACAGAAAAAACAAAAGAGGCTCTTCATCAATTCAAAACTTGATGAAGAACCTCTTTCTTAATTTTAATAAATTATTTTATTTGATTAAACCTTCAGCAACTTTTTTGCTGTTAATTGCTTCAGTAAGATTTGGATCAATTTCCAATGCTTTGTCATAATCAGCTACTGCACCGCTATAATCAGCCATTGCTTTTTTTGTAAGTCCACGATTGTAGAAAACCCATTTGTCTTTTGGACTAAGTTCTGCAGCAATATCAAAATCTTCAATTGCTTTTGCATTCTGTCCAAGATCTCTTCTAACCTTTCCTCTCAAATAATAAGCTTTAACTCCCTCAGGATTTGCTGCGATAGCCAAAGTAAAATCTGCCTCAGCTCCTTGCAAATCTTTGCTAGTTAGTTTTGTGTTACCAGTTGCAATGAAATCATTTGCTTCTTTGATTTTTTCTTTTGTTGCTGCAAATCCAAATACAACGAACAACATAAAAATAAGTGGTATTAATTTTTTTTTCATAATTATTCCTCCTCATAAAATATTTATAGATTTTCAAAATATATCATATTAAACCAAAAAAATCTAGTACTAATTTTAAATATTTTTTTAATAGGAGTAAAAATAACTTCCTCCGATAAATTCTTTTAAGAGAGAAATATCTGGCACGAGTTTGTCGTCAATGTCGACGAAGCAGTCCAAAAATTTCAAGAGCCTTTTTGCCTCGCAATAAAATGGACTATCAAATTTTACCCGCAAAAGTTCTTTCACAGCAAATCTTTTGAGAACACCAAGTTCATAGACGAGGTTGGAGTCAAACATTGCGTCAGCTTCTTCCTGATATTTGAAAATATTTTTATCCTCACCATTTCTGACAGACTCCCACATACTCAAAGTTTTTTCCGCACTAGTTGCTCGTGATAAACTATCTCGAACAATCCGACGAATTTTTCGCACTTCATTGGTAGGAATTCTATTATGCCTGTCGATATTTAATTGAGTGAGACAGCTGATATAAATTTTAAATTTTGCGTGACGAGGAATTTCTGAGGTCATTTTTTCGTTCAACCCATGAATTCCCTCAATGATAATAATCCCGTTGTCAGGAATTTTCATGAGGACACCTTGAGGTTTCCGCTCGCCAGAAACAAAATCGTAATCTGGAATTTCAACTTCCATTCCCTTTATTAAATCAGAAAGATTTTGGTTCAAAAGTTTTAGGTCCAGAGCTTCGATACACTCAAAATCTTGCTTGCCATTTTCATCCAGAGGAATATTTGCACGCCCAATATAATAATTATCAAGAGAAATTACAATTGGAAAAATTCTGTAAGCCTTCAAAAATAGCGTGAGTTTTTTGCTAAAAGTTGTCTTCCCAGAAGAGGAAGGACCAGCAATTGTCACGAGCTTGATTTTTTTATTGTTGGTAATTTTTTTTGCAAGCTCAGCAAGTTTTACCTCGTGCAAAGTTTCGTTTATTCTTATGAGCTCTTTAATTTCTCCAGTCATGGTTTTTTCGTTCAGACTTCCAATATAAGAAACGTCCAAAAGATCGTCCCATATTGCACACTCACGTTGAATGGACGCAAGTTTTGGTGACTCATCATATGGAGGAAGTTCGGCAGGATTTTCTGGAGTTGGAAATCTCAAAATAAATCCGTTATGATATCGAATCAGGTCATAAAGATAAATTGCACCTGTGCTGGGATAAATTTCGTCATAATAAAAATCGTGGTAGCCATCAAGTTCATACTCACGCATGTTAACCGAATTTGTTGTGTTGACCAACCGCACAATATCTTCACGCAAAATTTTATCGGATTTTTTTCTGATCTCTTCAAAATCATTTGTGACTAAATTTATTGGAAGATTTTTTGCTATAATTTCGTCCATACGCTTTTTTATAATATTTATTTCCTCTTGAGTGAAAACATCCTTATTGGGAATTTCGCCGTAGAGTCCTTTGCTAAGCGTGTGCAAAATTTCACAATTTTCACCCGGATAAATTTCGCTGATAACTTTCAGGAAAATAATTTTAAGAGTTATCTGATATTTCCTATCTTCAAAAATTTCTGTCGCATTCATATTTTTCCTCCAGTGAGAAAATTTTTCATAATTTTTTTCATGTGACTAAATTTTGTTGCTCATAAATTTTTTGCTTATTAATATTTAAATAAAATAAAAATTTAAAATAAAAAATTAAGATTTTAATTCTAGAGCACGGCAACAAGCATAAAAATGTTCGCCGTCATCGGACACAAGTTTTTGTGGCTCAAAACATTTTTCCAAAACATAAGGACATCTTTTCGCAAACCGACACCCAACCTCAGGATTTATCGGAGAAGAAAGTTCACCCTTCAATAAAACTCGGTTCATTTTATGTTTCACGCTTGGGACAGGGACAGCTGATAGCAAAGCCTGTGTGTAAGGATGAAGTGGATTTTTAAAAAGTTTTTGAGATGGAGCCTTTTCAACTATTTCGCCAAGATACATCACGGCAATATTATCCGAGAAATGTTTCACAACAGAAAGGTCGTGTGTGATGAACATGTAAGTCAGCCCTAATTTTTTTTGCAAGTCGCTCATCAGATTTAAAATCTGAGCTTGGATAGAAACATCAAGTGCAGAGACAGGCTCGTCGCAAACTATAAATTTTGGGTCAAGGGCAAGAGCTCTTGCAATTCCGATTCTTTGTCGCCGCCCACCGTCAAGTTCATGTGGATAAGTGTTCATCAATCTATGAGCAAGACCAACCGTGTCCATTAGATACATAACTTTTTCGTTAAGTTCTTTGTTGCTCTTACATTTTTTATGAATAATAAGAGGCTCACCAATAATTTCGCTCACAGTCATTCTTGGATTCAAAGAAGCGTAAGGGTCTTGAAAAATTATTTGCATTTCTTCACGAAGTTTTATCATCTGTCTCTTGGAAAAATTTCGAATATTTTTTCTCTCAAATAAAATCTCACCGTCAGTTGGTTCAATGAGTCGTAAAATTACTCGACCAGTTGTAGATTTTCCGCAACCAGATTCTCCGACTATTCCCAAAGTCTCACCTTTTTTTATGGCGAAATTAATATCGTCAACAGCATGAAGCGTTCCCTTTGGAACATCAAAATATTTCTTTAAGTTTTTTACTTCCAAAATTATATCAGACATTTTTCGCCCCCTTTAATCTTTTTGAATAATATTTATAACTGGCTTGTCAGGAATATTTTTTTCGTAGACAAGACATCGGACTTTATGAGTTCCAAGCATTGTCGTATCATCAGGAATTCTTTCACTGCAAATTGAAGTCGCGTGTGGACATCTCGGATGAAATTTACAACCGCTTGGAAGTTTTGTCGGGTCTGGCATAATTCCTTTAATAGGTATAAGCCGATCAGACTCTTCTTCAAGATTTGGGATAGAATTAAAAAGCCCGTGTGTGTACGGATGTTTTGGACTCTCGAAAATATCATGCAAAGTCCCGCTTTCGATAATTTCCCCTGCGTACATAATTGCAACTTTATCACAAACTTGTGCCACAACTCCAAGGTCATGAGTTATAAGCATCATAGAAGTTTTGAATTTATTTTTCAGGTCGTTCATAAGGTCAAGAACTTGAGCTTGAATTGTAACATCAAGAGCAGTTGTTGGCTCGTCTGCTATCAAAAGTTTTGGGTTACAAGCAAGAGAAATAGCAATTACAACTCGCTGCTTCATTCCACCAGAAAACTGGTGCGGATAATTGCCAAGTCTACTTGCAGATATTCCAACAAGCTCCAACATTTCTCCAGCTTTTTTCAACGCTTCAGATTTTGTTTTGTTCTCATGGATTTCTATAACTTCTGCGATTTGTTCCCCAACCGTCATCACTGGATTTAAAGATGTCATTGGGTCTTGAAATATCATGGAGATTTGGCTTCCTCTTATAGCTCGAATTTTTTCTTCGTTTATTTTGAGTAAATCTCGTCCTTCAAATAATATTTCTCCGCTCAAAATTTTTCCCGGAGGATTTGGAATGAGTCGCATAATTCCAAGAGCAGTCGTAGTTTTTCCTGCTCCAGTTTCCCCAACGATTCCAACAGTCTCGCCTTCGTTTAGCTCCAAACTTATTCCGTTCACAGCGTCCACAGTTTCGTCTTCTGTAATATATTTTATTACTAAATTTTTTATCTCTAATAAAGGTTTCATATTAAATTATCCTCCTAGTGCTTAAGTCTTGGGTCTAAAGCATCTCGAAGCCCATCACCTAAAAGATTTAAAGAAAGTATAGTAATCATAATTGACACACCTGGAAAAGTTGTAACCCACCAAGCGTATCTCAAATATTG
>JBOFDW010000216.1:0-19796 GCA_051647385.1 Fusobacteriaceae bacterium | reverse complement strand
CTATACTACCAGTTGTGGAAGTAGAAAGTAATCCTACAGCTGTTCCTGTCCCTGTATTTTTCAATATTATATTTCCATCATTTATTAAATCTATTTTTCCAGTTTCAGAACTTGTTTTTATTGCCGTTCCATCTGAATTAACATAAATGTTTCCTAGATTAGAGAAAGTTCCTCCAACTGTTAAGAGTGCTCCAGTCCCATTTCCTTCTACAAATATATCTCCAAAGTTTTGTGCAACACCATTATCTACCATAGTCATTCCAACGCCTGCAACAACTTCTATTTTTCCATAATTTCTTACAGCTGTTCCAGAACCTTGTGAATACATTCCTTTTCCTGCCGCATCACTAACAATTATTATTCCGTCTTTTGCATTTGAAGCACTAGCACCAGAAACAACATATACCCCATAACCTTTCGTTGTTGAAATAACCCCATTATTGGAAAAAGAAGTAGTTCCTCCTGTAACTTTTACAGCAGTCCCTTCTTCTGAGCTTATCATTCCATAATTTTTAAGAACAGAAGCACCTGTTACATAAATAGCATTTGAAGTATCTTTTGCTATTACAGACCCATTAGAGCCAACATAAATATTTGCCCCATCTAAAGCGTCTATTCCTTTTCCATTTCTAATTGAAGTTATCTTTCCATTATTTATAATATTTGTTTGGCTCCCAGTGGCTTTTATCCCTGTACCAGAAGCAACATAAATGCTTCCTGTATTTTCAATATAAGAATTTTGAGCCACGATCCCAAATCCATCAGTCCCAACATAAACATTTCCTTTATTATAAAAAACAGAACCTGCGCCTCCACGAATTCCAATACCTTTTAATACATTTATAATTCCATTCTCCATATTATATCCGACAGATTTACTTTGAGTTGAGTCAACTGCAAAAGTCGAACCACTTGTTCCTAAAAGATCTATTCCAACTCCATCGTTCGCATTTATTTCAGCATAGTTGGCAGCAATTCCACCAACATTAACAGAAATTGCAATCGTTGTAGTCTTTCCTATTTCATTTGTAATCTTTGCATTATTCAAAAGTAAAGTGCTATCTTTAACAGCAAAACCAATTCCATCTGAAACTACTTTATCGTTGTCAACTGTTATAATTTCACTCGGCTCAACAGGAGGTTTTACTCCGCCACCGCCGTTGCCATCGTCTCCAGAAACTATTAATGTGTTTCCAGTATTACATGCTGAAATTAAAAAAACCATCGCAAAAGAAAAACACCATAATCTTGCTTTCCTTCCTCTGATTTTATTTAATTTCAACAAATCAAACAAAATCCCCATCATTCCTTTTAAAAATTGCTTCATTGTAACCCTCCTGAGATTTCTTCAATAAATACTACCGATATATAAAGAATTTTTCTATTTTTTTAGTTGTAAAATACAAGATATCTTTGATATCCTAGCACATCTTTTAAAATATTACAAGCTTTTTGTTGAACTTTAACCAAGATTTATTTTTCAAAGCATTAAACAATGCAGAAAATATTAAATTTAAATATATTTTATTCAAGAATATAAAGCTAAAAATAATTTTTTAAAAATTTAATAAAAAAAGTCAAAATAATTTGGAAAAATAAAATTATATGGTATTTTTAAGTTTTAAAATAACATATAAAAAAAAATCCATTCTAAGAAAATTAATCTTAGAATGGATTCTTAAATTTTCAAAATTTTCCTTTTTCAACTGCATTGTTTACAGTCTCTTTCGCTTCGTCAACTTTTCCGTTAATTTTTGCTATTTCTTCTTTAGCTTTTCCTCCAGCTATTTCTACCAATCAAAAGTACATTTTCACTCTACTAAAAACATTTTCTCTCTCAAATGTTATATCACACGAAAAAAATTCATGAAAAAAATTCACAGTAAAAAATTTTAAAACTTCTAAGCAATGACTGCCTCATTCATATACAAAGTTCCCATGAAAATTCATCTTTAGATTTTATTTTACTGAAACTATTTTGAAAGTAAATCTAAAAGTTGCTGCTTCCAAGTCTCAAGATTTTTTGAGATATCTTTGCCTTCTAACGTCAAAACTTTTTTTGTTGTGGGAATTTTTGCAAAAGCATACTCAAGTTTTATATCTGTAACAGGAAGCATGTAATTATTTTTCACGAGTAAATCTTGTGCTGACGGAGTCAAAAGATATTCGATAAATTCTTCGGCAGCAGGTTTAATATTTTTTCGCTCAGTGAGAGCCGCCCCCTCCAAATAAATATATCCGCCATCTGATGGAATAAACGAATCAAAATTTGAGTTTGGCTCAGAATAAAAAAATGCGTTGCTGGTTGCGTAACCAAACATCATTGGAGCTTCTCCAGTTTGAAATTTTGCAAAAGAATCGTCCCAATCAGAAGTTACAGTTAAGATTGCAGGTTGTAAATTTTTCCAGAAGTCTAACCACTTGTCACCGTAAAGTGCAATCGTCCAAAGCATAATTTCTTGACCTGTGGCAGAACGTGGATCTTGAACCAAAAGTTGTTTATTAAGTTTTTGCACGTCATCAAAATTTTTCGGTACTTTCTTCAAAAGTTTTTTGTTATAATTTATTCCCATGAGACCATAATCAAAAGAAGTTATGTAGCCGTCTTTGTCCAAAATAAAATTTGGATTTTTTATAAGGGAAATATTTTTCGGCACATATTTTCTGAGCAAGTTTTGAGATTTTGCAAGCTCACCACTTACAGCCGTCAAACCTAAAATTACATCTGACTTGGGATTTTTTTTCTCGAGAGCTACTCGAGTTACAAGAGCTTTTATCCCGACAAACTTTATGTCGTTGCCAGTTTTTTCTTTAAAATCTTTTCCCATTGTGGACTCAATCCATTTCATAGATTCTGGTGCATAAACAATAATAGTTTCAGAAAAAGAATTAAGAGAAATACCAAAAATAAAAGTTGAAATTAAAACCAGTGTTGCAGAAAATTTTTTCATAAATTTTGCCTCCTTTAAATTTTTCGGAGTCGTTCCTGCTCCGAACCTCTCCCTTTCACCTTCGGTGGGATAAGAGGCTTTGCCTCTTAACTCCATAATAAAATAACTTGAAAAGAAAAGGGATTGTGCAAAAATAAAAAAGCCGTAGCTTCACGAACTACGGCAAAAATTTCAATTATATCTTTCCCTCTCTAGCATTACCTAGCAGGTTAAACGGTATAATCTCAGCCAAAGGCACCCGTGAACTTTAAAATATTATATCAGTTCCCACGGATGATGTCAATGGGATTTAATTTTTTGGATTTTAACGCAGGATAAATTGAGGCAAGCAAGCAAGAGAAAAAACTCACAGCCAGAATTATTGTGGAAAATTTTGGGCTAAGAGGAATATCAAAACCTATTGGCGAATAATTCACAAAAAGTTTTATTACTATCGTTCCAAAAATTGCTCCAACAAAACAAGTTACAAATCCGAGAATTGCACCTTGAAAAAGAAAAATATTTCTGGAGCTTGCATTGGTAAGCCCCATAGTTTTTAAAATTCCAAGTTGCTTAGATTTTTGCATAACTATTACGCCCAAAATAGTTGACACACTTAAAATTGACGCAAGAGTTATAAAAAATTGGATGAGCAAAATACTAAAAGTTTGGCTCGTGAGTCCAACCAAAAGTTCTTTCATATCTTTTGTCCAACTGCTAACTTTCAAATCTCGAAATCTGTTGGAAAAATATTCCGCATAATTATCAGCCTGAAAAGGATCGGCGAGTTGCAAATCTATTGTGGACACAAAACCGTTCTGGTCATAAAGAGATTGCGCGTAAGATAAATCCATGTAAATTAAATTTTTATTGCTACCTGCTGCCCCAACGTCAAAAATTCCTGTGATACGAAAAGGTTGCCGAGTTCCGTTTGGCATTGTCAAAGAAATTTGGTCGTTCAACTTCAAATTAAAATCCTTGGCAAAATTTACTCCAACCATGACAGAATTTGTTTCTAAGTTGAGCGTGCCTTCCACCAATTTATCGGAAATTTTATAAATTTTATTTACAGCTTTTAAATCCGCACCGATGACAACCATTGAACGAGTTTTCCCATTCTGAAAATAAAGTGCACCGTCAGTTATATAACCAGCCACCGCCGTGACTCCTTCAACTTCCGACACAGATTTTATTATGCTTTCATATTCTGATATACGATTAATTGTCCGCTCAGAATTTCCGATGAGTGTCATGCCGTCCAAATTTTTCAAAAGATTTTGCCTCGCCTCGCCCCGCTCAAATCTTATGTGATAATTGCTACCGATAAGTTGCGTTATCATAAATTTTTGAAGCCCTGACGCCATATTCATCAAAAAAAATTGAATGGCAATACTCACAGAAATTCCAAGCACAATAAAAAAAGTCTGATTTTTATTATGGAGCAAAAAATTTAAAGAGATTTTCAAATTTGTTTTCATTTCACGAGCCTCATTTTGTGTTGAAATTTTTTAGGGAAAAATTAAAAATAAAATTAAGACGACTTAAAAAGAATAAGTATAAAAGGAACAATTATTAATACAAAAAATATTGCGAGACCAGTAATCATAAAGGGATCTTTTCTGTAAAATTTATCTTGAAGTTTATTTTGTAATTTTTCTAGTTTAAATAATTTGTACAAGAAATATTCGGCGAATAAAATAATCGCAAAACTAAAAAATAATTTCAAATAAAATTTAATCATAAATCCAAATTCAAAATAAAACTTTTCTTTGATAAGAGGTTTGTTAAAAATAAATGCAAACGTAAAAAAATCTATTGGCGAAAAAACTTTTGGAAAAAAAATTGTATAGACGCAAACAAAAATTATTCCCGAAAAAGCCAGTCCAAAAAAAATCACAGGAATATTTTCTCTGAATTTTTTTATAATGAAAAATAATATCACGAAAATTATAATTTGGAAAAACATAGATGGAAGTTTTACCAAAGTTATTAGCCCATAAATTCCCAGCAAAGAATATGCTGAAATTTTTCTAAACTTTTGCGGGACGAAATACCAAAAAATTTTACACCATAATACAAAGATACCAACCAACAAAAACATATCCAGTATAAAAAATCTGAAAAAAATATACAAAAAAAACTTTGGATTTAAAATCAAATCTTTATACTCAAACATTGTGCTTGCTTCTTTGGAGACGATTACAATAGTTTCAGATACTGTAAATAAAAATGAAACTACGAAAATTTGTAGTGCGAAAATTTTTGGTACTAATAAAAATAATGCCAGAAAAATAATTATAAAAATAAAAAAGAAAAATATAAATTTTGAAATATCTTTATTAATTATATTGAAATCAAAAGCAGGACCAGCAGAAAAAATATTTGAAAAAATAAAAATATAAAAAATTAAGAATAAAAGTTTGTGATTAAATTTTGAAAAGTATTTGCTCATAATTTTTTTTGCTCCCGAAAAGTTTTTTTATTTTTTTTTAAATGAATTTAATATTAAAATTCTACCTAATCTTTACAGATATTTTACTCTAATTGATTTTTATTAATGTTTTTATAAAACCTTTTCCCATTGCTAGTAAACACTAATACAGCATCATTATCATCAAACATAGTTTTTTTTCTTAAAAATTTTTCTTTCAATTCTTTAAATTTTTTAAAATCTTGATTAGCTAATTTTTTCTTTCCAATTTTAAAGTATATATTTCCTCGCAATTCATATCCAATATAATCTTCAGAATTTATTTTTATGTATTTTGTGTAATCATCAATCGCACCTTTATAATCTTTGATTTTTTCTTTTAAAAGACCTCTTTCTCTAAAAAAAAAGGATTTATTTGTGTAAAAAAGAAAAATAGGAGCGTCAGTTATATTATTTTCAAATGTCTCTAAAATATTTAAAAGTGAATTATAACATTTTATTGCTTCATTATATTTTTTGGATCTTTTATAAATTCCAGCAGTCTTTTCATATGGTTTAGTAAAATCAAAATTTATTTTCTTGTCGATTTTTTTACTGTTCAGTAATTCTTCAACTTTATTAATGGCGACGGTATAAACAAAAATTGCTTCATTGTTTTTATTATTTTTTTCATAAATATTTCCTATTGCAATATCACTCTCTATTGTTTCAGGACTTAAAAGGGAAGCCTGCTTATAATCTAAAATGGCTTCATCATATTTTTTTAGTTCGTAATAATTTTTTGCTCTACCAACATAATATTGAAAATTATTTTGACGTAATTTTAAAATTTCTGTATAATCTAGAATTGCTTCAAAATATTTTTCTTGCCCTTCAAGAGCTTTAGCTCTTCCAAGATATACTAAAATTTTTTGATCATCACTAGAATCTGAAAATTTTAAAAATTCAGATGAGTACTTAACAATTTTTTTAAATCCATTTGAACCATTTCCATAAATCTTTGAAGTAGCAATTTCAAAATAAATTTTTTTCTTATATTCTTCATCCAAATCTTTTTTATATTCATCATTGTTTAAAATATTTTCTAATATATTTATTTTTTCTTCTTCATTTTTTGTATCTGCAATTTTTATCTCAACATCAATTTTACTTATTATAACTTTTTTCTCAATTGATGCAAATTCTTTTTCACGTTGATATTTAAATTTTAAAACATCGTAACCAACTGTCAATACTGCCATTGTCAAAAAAAATCCAAAAATCACTAAAATTATTTGAAAGGCTAAAAATCTTTTTTCTGCTCCTGTATGAACAAATTTTAAAGTTTGTTCAAATTCTTTTTTAAGATCATTATATTTTTTTTCTAAATCTAAATAATTTTTATCCATCAACTTCCCCTTCAAGATTTTATTTTTTCTTGCTCCAAATATTTTATCATTCTTTTTTAGTTTTGTAAATTTTTAGGCGTGAGAAATATATTTTCTTGTTAAAAATTAGCCTAAAAAAAATTTGCCACTTGAAATAGTCTGAGAATAATATTATAATATAAACGTTATGTAAAAATTTTAAAAATTTATTAGGAGGAACTAAAATGAAAAAAATTATCAATACACCAAACGCTCCCGGAGCTATCGGACCATATTCTCAGGCGGTGGAAGCAAACGGAACGCTTTATGTTTCTGGACAAATTCCTTTCGTGCCTGCAACAATGCAAATTGTTTCTGACGACGTGAAGGCTCAGACAAAACAATCTTTGGAAAATGTTAAGGCGATTCTTGAGGCGGCTGGATATACGTTGAACGATGTCGTAAAGGCTGGAGTTTTTATAAAAGACATGAATGATTTTGCGGCAATAAATGAAGTGTACGCAGAATATTTGGGAAATGTAAAACCTGCGAGAGCTTGTGTAGAAGTTGCGAGACTTCCGCGAGATGTAAAAGTTGAGATCGAAGTTATAGCTGTAAAAGATTCTGCTCATGGTTGTGGGTGCAAGTAATATAAAATATTAAAGCTACTAGAAAAATCTAGTAGCTTTTTTTTAATTTTCAGAGAAGTGTGAGCAGGGGGGCGACCGATAAGCCACCCATAAAAAACTTACGAATAATATTCTTGTAAAGTAAAAAGTTTTTTCAAAACTTCCTTGAAGGCTTATCGCTCGCCTTCAAACTTCTTCTCTAAAAAAATCCGCACAACAAAAAATCTATCGCTTCCTTCTGAGAAACAAAACTTGCCCCCGAGAAAATTCATAGCTTGAATTTCCCAAGAAACTTTTTCTATCTTTATGATTATTCTCATCTTTTTCAAAACTAAAAGTTTGCCCAACTGCTTGGACTTGTTCAAACATTTCTTGTTCTCTTATTATTTCTTCTTCAAGTTTTCTAAGCCCCCACTCCAAAACCCAAACGTTGCTCTTAGCTTTTTGAATATTTTTCAGAACTGTCATATTATACTTTTCTCGCCGTACGCAACTTTTCAACCAAACTTCATAACTTTCGTAAGCTGAATCTTCAGGGAGCGGAATATTTTCAAGCATCTTTTTTTCAATAAGTTTTCTGAGAGTTGTTCGCTTAAACAAAGTCTGACGAGTCTTTTTTTCTCGCCCGATTTTTTTCGTGAACCTGATTATCATATCAGTGATTATTATTTTTCTCTCTTGCAATGTTAAGTTCTCCAAAATATTTCCGCCTCCTCAAAAGTTTTTTCATCTACCAAGATTATAGCACACAAAACAATAAAATCCTAACTCAAAATAATTGTTTAAAATTTTATTTTAAACTTTTAATGTAAAAATAGTTCTCTAAAATTTTAAAAATAATCTTCTTTTGTCTTTTGTGTGAAAATGATATATCACGAAAAAGTGCCTCCCAAAAAGCCGAAATTTTTTCAGGGCTGGTTTTATGGGGGTTGGTTTGAGAAATTTTGCGTGTTTCGAGGTACTCTTTAAGAACAAAACTCGCAAAGTCAACTATATGAGGAAAAAATTGAGTCGCGATTAAGGGGTGTTAGAAGGTTTTTTGGAACTTACGTTCATGTAAAAAGTGAAAGTGGCTGTATGACCTCGTATGACGCGATATTTTTGAAATGAACTTTTTTTCGAGAAAAATTGGAGGAGATTTTGATTGAAAAGATGGTTTCATCTCGAAATAGCAAAAAAAATATTTACTTTACTGAAAAAATAAAGTATAATAATTTTGGAAAACTTTTTTAAGGAGTAAAGAACAATGAAGCAAATAAAATTATTAATTATTTTGGGGTGCATAATTGCCTCGCAACAAATTTTCGCAAGAGTAATATTTTTTTCAAAAGAAGATAGCCGTCCAAAGATAGAAAAAGATTTTGACTTTTACGCACCGTTAACTTTTTATGAGAAACCTTACAACGACACGAGAAATGTATTTGAAAATCCAAGCATGCCAATGGCTTATCAGCTTACAGATTTAATTTATCAAGGTGTGGATTATGGAATCGGTGCAGGAGCAACTTATGTTGGTGCTCCAACTTGGGCTGAGTTTGGAGTTTTATTTATTGCTTCAGTTGGATTAAATTTTACAGCTGGAGTTTATATGCATGAAGAAGGACATCACATGGCATATAATGTTGGCGGGATAGAAGCGTACAACGGATGGACAGTTACAAAATATGGAGATAATCAAGAACAAAAAATGAATGAATTCAAAGCAAATAATCCAGCAGACTTTGCGAGAATTTCTTCCATTGGAATGGAGACAACGAATTATTCTAACAAAATTATGATGTCTCGGGCTGTTGAACTTAACACAAAGTCCAACGATATTTTTACGATGTGGTTTGGAACTTTTGGAAATATTCAATATATTTTCAATGCTGTTGGTGAAGTAGAAGAAAGAAAAAAATTGGCTGATCAAGCTAAGACTGAAAATTTGACTCAAGAACAATATGAGGACAGAATTTCCGAAACTGGTTTGTCGAATGATCCTTCAAGTTGGGTTTATGAAATTTTTAATCCGCAAGAACCTGCGTTTAAATCTGGTGGAAGTTATGCAACGCTTCGAACCTCGGAAGCTTTTTGGTCACCGACTGAAGATGAGCTAAATTATTTGCAAAACACTTTGTACTTATATGGATTAAATCTTGTGAACCCGATGATGTATGGGATTCGACGTTTTGAAGCTGACGATTTTTATTACAACGGATTCTTGAACGTACTCATGACACCTTTTGGTCGTCAACATACTCTCGATATGTTTTTAATTCCAAAGTCAAATAATGAGCGGTTTAATTTTTCTGTGTCGCTTAACACAAGCAAAAATAAAGTTGGGCTCGGGCTTGCGTTCAAACATTCTTTCTTGAAAATTCCATTTGGAAATATAAGTTACGAGTTGCAAGGTTGGCAACAGCCGAAAGATAATTTGTTCGTTGCGACAGAAATGGCACTTGGAGGAATGGCTTCGCTTAATGTAAATATTAAGTTGCTGGAAAATTTGGATTTTTCTGTTGGCGGAGGATATAAGACGAAAGGATTTTCCCTTGGAACTTTGTATATGAATGAAACTGGATTTGCAACAACAGGAATTGTTGCTAAGTTTTAAAATTTTTTCCCGTGGAATATTTCACGGGATTTTTTTTCGTGTGTGATATAATATTGATAGAGAATATTTTTTTAGGAGAGTGAAAATTTATGTTGGAAAAACTTTTTGTACTTTTGGTAGCAATAATTGGTGGAGGAATAATATTCATCGAATTTGAAAATATAAAAATATTATTGGTAATAATTTTAGTAGTTGTGGCAGTAATAATATATTCTGCTATCAGAAAATTTAGAGAAGGAAAAAGTTTCAAGAAAGAAATAATTGCAATTTTAGTTGTTATTATTTTTGTGGTTGGTTATTTTGTTGGTGGAAAAATTTCTGCAAAAAAAAATATTAATGACAAAATACATTTGGCTGAAAAATTTAATGCCGAAGGAATAAAAAATTTCAAGAAAGCAGAATATGATAGTGCAATGGATAATTTTTCCACTTCACTAAAACTTTTCAAAGAAATTTACAGCGAAAATAATGTATATGTTGCGACAATTAATTATAATATAGGAGCAATCTATCGCCAGCAAGGAGATTACGACCAGGCACTAAATTTTTTCAATGAGTCTCTAAAAATTCGGAAAGAAATTTATGGTGAAAATCATCCTGATGTTGCGGCAAGTGAAAATATTATAGGAACAATTTATGGAGAGAAAGGCGACTATGCACAGTCGATAAATTTTTTCAATGAGTCTTTGAATATTCGGAAAAAAATTTACGGCGAAAATAATTTTGATGTTGCGACAAGTTATAATAATATTGGGGCGATTTATGGAAAACAAAATGATTATGATAACGCACTAAAATATTATAATTACTCTCTAAATATTAAATTAGAAATCTACGGAGAAAATAATTCTGGCGTCGCGTCAAGTTATAATAATATTGGGACGGTTTATTTTGCTAAGAAAAATTATGACCTTGCACTTGATTTTTATAATAAAGATTTGGAAATTACAAAAAAAGTTTACGGTGAAAATCATCCAGCGGTTGCAGAAGTTTATATTAATATTGGATCAGTTTATGCTTCAAAGGGTGATAACAGTGAGGCTATAAATTATTATAATAAAGCTCTGAAAATTTTAAAAGAAGTTCATGGGGAAAATAATCCAGAGATTGGAAAAATTTATAATAACTTTGGAATAGTTTATGAAGAAAAGAATGACTTAAAAAAATCTAAAGAATATTTTGAGAAGGCGTTAAAAATTAGCACGGATTTTTTTGGGCTGGGTCATAAGTTCACAAAAGAGTCTAAAGAAAATCTTGAGCGAGTCCAGAAAAAAATTAAGAAGAAATAAAGTTTTACCCGTGAATTATTTCACGGGATTTTTTCTTTTATGGTATAATATTTGGAGATAATATTTTTTGAGGAGAGAAAAATTATGTTTAAAAATTTTTTCTATATAAAATTAAATGTATTGACATAAATATTAAAAGATGTTACTCTATATTTATATTATTTACATAAGGAGGAGCATATGAAAAACCTTGTAAATATTGACCTGAGAGATATAAGGTGGGTTTTAAAGGAGTACATGTCTTATAGTGGCAAGACTAAAACGGCGTTGAATAAAGAACAATTACTTTCTAGAAAAACTATAGATAAAATTTTTTCATGTGATTATGGAAATATAAATAAAGAAACAATAAAAAAAATTTTAAATCTACCAAATTTGCAAAAAGAATTCAAACCACATTTAATGAAATATTTATCGAATAAACTAGAAACAAAAACTGAAAAAATTGCAAAAATAGAATTTGAAAAATTGAAGATTGAAATAAAAAATGAAATTGAAGAGTTAAAAAAAGATTTGTTTTCTACAATAACAACAAAAAAAATTCATGCCAAAGAAAGAGAAAGTTCCTTTTCTTTGAATTTAAGAGTTGCAGAAATTCAAAATCCTATAATGCGAGAAGCAAGCATAAAGAACAAACTTGTAAAAATGCACGAGGAAGTTGAAAAAAATTTTAGTAGTATAGATTTTTTAGTAAGGACTTCACAAATTGGAGACTTGAAAAATATTCGGTCAGCACTTATAGTTACAATAGAAAGATTTCAAAAATTCATTTTTCAATTTCAAAGTATAATAGAAATTTTAGACAAAGAAAAAAATAATAGCATTGAAATTAATTATTAAAAGGAGAATTTTATGTCTGAATTGTTGAAAGGTTTGAAAAAATTATCTTTTCATGAATTAAATCATATTCAAAAAAGAAGTGTAATATTATCTTGGACAGCGGCAAATTTAAAATTTAGATTAAAAGATTATGATATTAAAGAAAATAAAAATATTCCAACCACACGTTCAGCTAGCTTAAGTATAGGTGGAAGAGAAGGTCGGCTAAATCAAAATGGAGAAATAACTCATGAAATACCAAATCAACTAGGACGTCTTTACAATCTCGAGAATAATAAAGAAGACAAAGTTTCAAATGAAATAATAGATTTTGCCCTTCAAGTGTTATTCAATATGTTTGAAGATATTGAAGCTTCCAACTCTCCAAAAAAGAAAAAATATTTAACAGCAGTAGATAATAAAGATTTCTTGAGAATACTTTTGCAAATAACAATAATTTTAACGTCACAAAAATTGTTGGAAGATGGATATAATATTGATCATGTAACACTTCAGTCAAGATTAACTGCTTTAAAAGAAGAAAAAAATAATTTCACTAAAATATGGAAAGATTATAGTAATGAAAAAATTGATTTAGAAGAAGCCGTTTGTCTTTCTGAAAAAATTTTTGAACGTTTTGAAAATCAAATTTTGACATTAAGTGGTGCTCAGCATAATGCAATTGGTGATGAAAAAGCGTTATATTCTCTTGTCGATAAAGATGAAATTCAAAATTATATATTTGGAATTACTGCTGAGATAAGAAATAGATTTATAATTCAGAAAAAATTGGATTTCTCTATTTAGTTTTTTAATAATTGATGTTAAAATCAAAAATAATTCCTGAAAATAAAAATAGAGAAGATAAATCTTCTCTATTTTTTTTATTCCCACAAAAAAATTATATCACACTTTATCATAAAGGCAAAATATTTTTCTCCCAAAAAAAATCTAAAAAAATTTCACGGCAAAAAATCCTAGCTATAACTTCAAAACTCTTGACTATATATATTTTTATTGCTACAATATTTCAATTGACGAAAACATTTTCAGGAGGAAAATTTTAAATGAGGTTCAGTAAATACTATATAAAAACTTTGAAGGAGAGCCCAAAAGAAGCTGAGGTCATCAGCCACATTCTTATGATGAGGGCTGGAATGATAAAAAAATTGGCGAGTGGAATTTATTCTTACCTCCCACTTGGGCTAAAAGCTTTGAAAAAAATTGAAAATATTGTTCGAGAAGAAATGGACAAGGCAGGAGCACAAGAAATTTTAATGCCAGTTTTACAGCCAGCCGAACTTTGGCAGGAAAGTGGCAGATGGGATATCATGGGTCCAGAAATGATGAGACTAAAAGATCGACACGACAGAGATTTTATTTTGGGACCAACTCACGAAGAAGTTGTAACGGACATTGTGCGGAACGATATTTCTTCTTATAAATCTTTGCCGATAAATTTATACCAGATTCAAAGTAAGTTTCGTGACGAAAGACGTCCAAGATTTGGACTTATGAGAGGGCGAGAATTTCTCATGAAAGACGCGTACTCCTTTCACACTTCTGAAGAATGTTTGGACAAAGAATATTTGAATATGAAACAGGCTTACACAAAAATTTTTGAGCGTTGCGGTTTAGTTTTCAGACCTGTTGACGCAGACTCTGGAGTCATTGGTGGAAATTGTTCGCAAGAATTTCAAGTTCTTGCTGAGTCTGGAGAAGACGCAATAGTTTATTGTGATAGCTGTGATTATGCGGCGAATATTGAAGCTGCAACGAGCCAGCTAAAAAATTTACCAAAAGAAGATGAGAAAAAAGTTGAGACTGTGAGCACACCAAATATTTCAAAAATTTCTGACGTTGTAAATTTCTTAAAAGTTCCAGTTGAAAAAACTGTAAAAGCCATGATGTATAAAGATGTTGTTACAGATGAAAATTATATGGTTTTGATTCGTGGTGACTTTGAAGTCAACGAAGTAAAATTAAAAAATAAAATTAATACTCTTGGTGTCGTGCTTTTAACTGATGAAGAAATTACAAAACTTGGTCTTGCCAAGGGTTACATCGGACCTTATGGAATTAATTTAAAAGATAAAAAAATAAAAATTATTGCTGATAATTCCATCGTGGAAATTCCAAATCATACTGCTGGTGGAAATTCTGCGGACACTCATTTTATAAATGTTAATTATAAACGAGATTACACGGCGGATATTGTGTCGGATATTAGAACTGTAAATGCTGGAGAAGTTTGTCCTGTATGTGGAAAAGGTCATTTGAAAATTGCTAGAGGTATTGAGTGCGGGCAAATATTTAAGCTTGGCACAAAATATTCTGAAAAACTTAAGGCTAACTTTTTGGATGAGTCTGGAAAAAGCAAAGTAATAACCATGGGATGTTACGGGATTGGAGTTTCCAGAACTATGGCTGCGGCTATTGAACAAAATCACGATGAGAACGGAATTATTTGGTCGAGTGGAATTGCACCTTTTGTTGTTGACGTAATTCCTGCCAACATAAAAGAAGAATCTCAAATGAAATTGGCGGAAGAAATTTACCAAAGTTTGCGTGAAGAAAAAATCGACGTAATGATTGATGACCGTGACGAAAGAATTGGTTTCAAATTTAAAGACGCGGATCTTATTGGATTCCCTTTTAAAATAGTTTGCGGTAAACTTGCGGCGGAAAATATTGTTGAGATAAAAATTCGTCGTACTGGAGAAACTTTGGAAGTTTCAAAATCAAAAGTTATTGAGACTATAAAAGACTTATGTAAAAATTATTAAGAAAAATATTTTCGTAATTTTTTTAGCGAAAAATAAAATATTAAAAAAAATTTAAGAATAAATATTAGGAGAAAAAATGGAGAAGAGAGTAAGAACAAGAATAGCACCGTCTCCAACAGGAGACCCACACGTTGGAACTGCGTACATGGCACTTTTCAATATTGGATTTTCTTATAAGCACGGCGGAGATTTTATTTTGAGAATTGAGGACACTGACCAAACAAGATATGTCGAAGATTCTGAGCGAGTAATTTTTGAAACTTTAAATTGGCTTGGACTTAATTGGGGCGAAGGTCCAGACATTGGCGGACCAAAAGGACCTTACAGACAATCAGAAAGATTCAATATATATGGCGACTACGCAAAAAAATTGGTTGAAGATGGCGAGGCTTATTATTGTTTTTGTTCAGAAGAACGTCTTGAAAATTTGCGTGAGCGACAAAAAAATATGGGAAAAGCTCCCGGTTATGACGGACATTGCCGTTCACTTTCCAAGGAAGAAGTTGCGGAAAAAATTGCCAACAAAGTTCCGTACGTGATAAGACTTAAAATGCCATACGACGGCGTAACTATTTTAAAAGATAGATTTCGTGGCGACGTAGTTTTTGAAAATGATAAAATAGATGACCAGATACTTTTGAAAGCTGACGGATTCCCAACGTATCATTTGGCAAATGTTGTGGACGATCATCTCATGGAAATTACACATGTTATCCGTGCTGAAGAATGGATTCCGTCAACGCCAAAACATATCCAACTTTACAAAGCGTTCAATTGGGAAGCTCCAGAATTTATTCACATGCCTCTTCTTAGAAATGCTGACAAAACTAAAATTTCTAAGCGGAAAAATCCTGTGTCATTAATTTGGTATAAAAACGAAGGATATTTGAAGGAAGGTCTCGTAAACTTTTTGGGACTCATGGGATATTCTTTTGGAGAAAATAAGGAGATTTTTTCGTTGCAGGAATTTAAAGAAAATTTTGATATTGATAAAGTTTCTATTGGTGGACCAGTTTTTGACCTAGTTAAATTAGGTTGGGTAAATAATCAGCACATGCGACAAAAAGATTTGAAAGAACTTACAGATTTGGCTGTGCCATTTTTCCGTGAATATAATTATATCGGAGAAAATATTTCTGACAAAGAATTTGATACTTTAAAAAAAATAGTTGAACTTCAAAGAGAATGTTGTACGACTCTTCGTGAAATTGCAGTAACTTCTGAAGTTTATTTTAAAGATGAATATTCTTTGATGGAGGCAACTCCTGAAACTGATCCAAAAGATTTGAAAAGTGTTGAGCGACTTCATTCTTCAATAAAAGATGAAATAGGAAAAAAATCTGTACATTTATTTTTGGAGAAAATCAAAAGTTTTTCCAGCGATGAAATTTCTTTGGACGAAGCAAAAAAAGTTTTGCATGATACCCTAGAAGAAATTGGAGAAGGTGCAGGAAAAGTTTACATGCCTTTGCGTGCAGTTTTAACTGGACTCACAAAAGGAGCGGACTTATATAATTTGATTTTTATTATAGGGAAAGAGCGAACTTTAAAAAGAATAGAGGGCATGATTAAAAAATATAATATTTAATGCTTAAATAAAATTTCAAATATTAAATATATTTTAAAATATTTATTAATATTAAAAAAATAAAAATATAAAATTAATATTAAAAAAAATTTACCGTCCAGATTTTGTGGGCGGTATTTTTTGAAATTGACTTTCAATAATAATCGTGATAAACTTTATTGGTATAAGTGGAAGCGAGAGGGTAACTGGTGTTCCCACCAGTCTTCAAAACTGCGTTAGCGATGCAAGTCGTTGGTAGGTTCGATTCCTACACGCTTCCGCCAAATAATATTTATATTTGTATCCAAAATTTTCTTGACTAAAATAAAAAAAAATATTATTATATATTTGTATAAAATAAAAAACTTCAGGGCAGGGTTAATTTCCCGACCGGCGGTAAAGTCCGCGAGAGCTTTCGAGCTTTGATTTGGTTAAATTCCAAAACCGACAGTAAAGTCTGGATGAAGAGAAGTTCAATTTTTTTTGATTTCTTACGCCCAAAGTTTTCTTTGGGTTTTTTATTTTATCTTGAATATTTATTTTAATTATATTTAGGAGGTTTTTTTTATGAACAAAACGAAAAATATTGCCTTGGTTGGAATTTTGGGAGCACTAGCATTTATTACAATGCTTTTGGAAATTCCATATCCCATTGCACCGTGGCTGAAATTTGATGTGTCAGATGTTATCACACTTTTCGGAGGATTTTTAGGAGGATATTCTGTTGCAGCTCTTATTGCAGTTGTAAAAATTATTTTGAACCTTACTTTACATGGAACTACAACTTCAGGAATTGGAGAAGCTACAGCTCTCATTGCAACTTTGGCTTTTGTGTTTCCAACAATTTATATTTACGAAAAAAGCCGAAAAATTATTTTTGCACTTGCAATAGGAACACTTGCCATGACACTTGTTATGCTCGTTGGAAATTATTTTTATATTACACCTTTTTATGCAAGACTTTATAAGATGGATTTTATTTTAGATATGATGAACAAAAAAGACGGAACTTATCTGAAATATATCGTAAGTTTTTATGGTGCGTTTAATATTTTTAAGGGAATAATTTTATCAGTAATATATTTAATAGTTCATAAAACTCTACAGAAAAAATATCGATGTGAAATAAAATATAAACTCTAAAATTAAAAAAATATGAAAAATAATTTTAAAGTCTCTGAGTTATAAATAAATAATATTTTATTTATTTCTTGGAGATTTTTTTTATTAAATTATAATCTGAAAATAATTTTAAATTTTATTTGCGATAAAAATATTTGTGAAAAAGATTGGGGCTAGACATTTATTTTGCTTGACAGTAAACATCTTTACAGTTTACAATGTTAAGGCGATATTGGTTTGATAAATTTTTTATTTTGTTGATAAATTTTAGGAGAAATTCATGAACAAATTTTTTAGAATAATTTGCTTTCTCATAATTTGTAGCATTATAGAAGCAAGAAATTTTTATGTAAAAGTTGGCTACGATACAGGCAGCACATATCCGAAAATGGATTTTGGTATAGTTTCAAAAATAGTAAAATTAGACAGCGACGGAAATATGTATCCCCCTGGAAATTCTGGTGGAACAAAAGTTTTATCATACCCTCTAAAAAGTTCTGGAGCTTCGGAAGGTTTTGGATTAACTTTTGACATGCAAGTAACTTGGAACGCAACTTCGGATTTTGAATATGGAATTGGTACAGGATATCAAGCTCATACGCAAAGAAAATCTATTCCATATTCTAAAATTAGTGAGCCATATAAAAATGGAGGAAGTGAAGTTTATCAAGACACTTATAATTCTTCTACACTTTTGCCAAGTTTTGATTCTATTCCATTATATTTAATAGCAAGATACAAAGTTTCAACTGGTGGAGAAGTTAGCCCATATTTTGAATTTGATATTGGATATTCTTTTAATATTATGAATCAAAATGGAAAGTTTGAAGAAAGTTATTTTGATGACTCCATAAATAAAACGTCAAGTTATACACTTGAAAATTCTGATCTTGGTATCGAAGCAAAAGATGGAATATATTTTGGATTTGGTCTTGGGCTTGAATATAAAATTTATGTTTTCGATATTATGTACAAAAAAAATCTGGCTGATTATAAATTTCAAGACGGAATTATTAGTGACTCAAGTTATTCTAGGGTAACAATTTCAGCAGGAGTAAAACTTCCATATTAAGTTTATGAATAAATATTAAGAATAAATATTAAGAATAAATATTAAGAATAAATATTAAGAATAAATATTAGGGTTAAAAAAAATAAATATTAAAAATAATAAAATCGGCGTGAAATATATATTGAGAAAAAGTTTTTGCTATGGTATAACTGTGGCTTTTTTCGTTGCAATTTTTTGTTTTATGAAGTATACTAAAAGTTGGACAAAAAAATTAATGGATGTGAAAAATGAAGTTCAGGGACGAAGATATTGAAAAATTGAATAGTGCCCTTAAGATAGAAGAAGTCGTAGGAAAATTTGTGAGTTTAAAAAAGTCTGGGGCAAATTACAAAGGACTTTGTCCTTTCCACGATGACACGTCGCCTTCTTTTATGGTGAGCCCAACGAAAAATATTTGCAAATGTTTTGTATGTGGAGCTGGTGGCGGTCCGATAAAATTTTATTCAGATTATAAAAAATTAACTTTCTCTCAGTCTGTGAAAGAACTTTCTGAAACTTATAATATGCCAATAAAAATTTTGAACGAAACAAAAGAAGAGCGACTTGAATATCTTAGATATTATGAAATAATGAAACTTTCCAACGAATATTATTGCAACCAAATTTTTGAAAATAGCGGGCGAGTTGCAATGGAATATTTGAATAATCGTGGTCTTACAGCAGAGCTTATAAAAAAACATAGTGTTGGATATTCACCAAATAATTATAACGGACTTACAGAATATTTAATTTCAAAAGGATATTCTACGACAGAACTTGTTATAACTGGAATGTCAAAAGAAAATGAAAAAGGAATTTATGACAGTTTTCGTCACAGGATAATGTTTCCGATTTATTCCATAGACAATAAAGTTATCGCCTTTGGTGGTAGAACTTTGGAGACGGATAAAGATGTCCCAAAATATATTAATTCTTCAGACACGCCAATCTTTAAAAAAGGAAATATTCTTTACGGTCTCGGCGAGAAACATCAAGTTATAAAGAAAAAAAATTATTCCATGTTGATGGAAGGCTACATGGATGTTTTGATGTCGACTATACACGGATTCGATGTTACACTTGCTCCACTTGGGACAGCACTCACAGAAGAACAAGCAAAACTTTTGAAGAGATACACGAACAATGTTATTTTGTCTTTTGACATGGACGCACCTGGACAAAAAGCCACTGAAAAAGCAATTATGATTCTTAAAGAAGAAAGTTTTTCCATAA
>JBOFDW010000215.1:0-8375 GCA_051647385.1 Fusobacteriaceae bacterium | reverse complement strand
TAGATTCTGACCGTAAGAAAATTATTTTTGCAGATGAGCTGAAAAATTATAAAGAGTTTAATTTTAATGAGCGAGAAAAATTTTTGAGTTACGGGAAAATAAATTCAGTGAGAATAGTAGATTATAAAAAAGAAGTTATCGGGATTTTTTATCCGTCGGGGAACTCAAAAAAATATTTGGACGTAGTTGATATCAAGAAAAAAATTGCAGAATTTTTGGCGTCCACCAAACAAGAATATGGGAACTGGGTTTCAAAAGAAAGTATAGAGGAAACTCTAAATCAGATTCCAAATTATTCAAAAGACTTCAAGATTTTTGATAAGTTACCAGATGACACAAAAAATTATGAGATGATTTCCTACGACAGATTTAATAATAAGTTGGGGAAGCTCGGGCGAAATAAAACAGTTATAAAGATAATGGTAGACGGGAAATAGATTTTGATAAAAATATTGAAATTTACAGTAAAATATGATAAGCTTAGGTTACAAATGTGCGGTAAAAAAAATTAGTCTATTGAAATTAAAAGCAAACCCAAATAAATTTTGCTTCTAATTGTAAAGGGAGAGATTACAATGGATAGAAATGTTTTTAGTGTTGCAAATTATATTTTGGACAAATATGAAAGTGTGACTACAATGAAACTTCAGAAATTAGTTTACTATTGTCAAGCTTGGTCTTTGGTTTGGGATGGAAAACCTTTGTTCGAAGAAGAATTTCAAGCATGGGCAAATGGTCCTGTATGTCCAGAATTATATAAATCTCATCGTAACCGTTTTGAAATTGAGAAGGGCGACATTCCAAAAACTGACAGAACTTTTGCAAAAGAAGAAATTGAAACTATGGACAAAGTCTTAAAATATTATGGGGATAAAGCTCCGCATTTGTTGAGCAATTTAACTCATGAAGAACGTCCATGGAAAGAAGCAAGAGAAGGAATTCCTGACGGAGAAATTGGTACAAAGATAATTTCCAAAGAGAGTATGCAAGATTATTATGGAGGTCTTAAATAAACTCATGGGGAAAAATAAATCTAAGCTTGAAAAAAATGTGAAAAGAATACCAGCAGGAAAAATGTCAGAAGAAAAAAAACTTGTAGCAAAATCTAATCCTGAAAGTTATTTGTCACTTAAGCCCACATGGAATTTTTCACGGATAGACAGAGAAAGTAAATGGTGTCTCAGTAAATGTGGAAGTTTGTTCGACGAGATAATTGAAAAGCTGATGAATTTTGAAAGTATGACATGGGGCGAAATTAAAAGTAAGAAAAAAAATAATCACATGGTGGAAGTTTCTAAGTTGATAAAAGATGCCAGAGATAGAGCAGAAAAATTATTGCTGGATGATGAAATTTTTTCTTTAAGATTAGATAGCACACTAAGATTATATGGTATGATAAATAATGCAGGAAGATTTAATTTGATTTGGTATGACCCAATCCATGAAATTTATCCGTGCAAATAATAACTTGGGAAAGCTCAGGGCGAAATAAAACAGTTATAAAGATAATGGTAGACGGAAAATAAAAACAGTGGAAAATTTTTTAAATTAGTGGTATACTATTGTTGGTTTGCTTCCGTAGCTCAATTGGATAGAGCATCTGACTTCGGATCAGAGGGTTGTGGGTTCGACCCCTGCCGGGAGCGCCATCTTTTTTCAAAAAGATTTTTCACAAAATAAAATTTAACACCAACAAAAAAGTTCCAATCGATTTGAAAATAATCGGTTGGTCTTTTTTTTCTCAAAGAAAATTCTTTTGGGAAAAATTTTGGTGGAAAAGAAAATCTTGAAAAAATAATTATGGAAATTTTTTATGGGCAAAAAGTTTTAGGGAGAGAAAAAAATTTGGGGAGAAAATTTAGGTCAGAAATTTTTCGAGGTCCACAGTTGAGCTGTGGATTTTTTTTGCGAGAAATATTTGGGCTAGGAATATTTTGGCTAAAAACTTTGGGGATTAAAAATTTTCGTGGTATAATTTTGAGGTACAAATAAAAATTTGACATAGATTAAATTGAGATAAATAAATATTTAGAAATAAATTTTTTTGGAGCGAGGAATTTTTTATGAAAAATAAATGGGAGCAAAAAAAGTTGGGGGAAGTTGTAGATATTTTTAACGGCTCAACTCCACTTCGTAGTAATAAAGAATTTTGGGAAAATGGAAATTTTCCTTGGTTTACGGTTGAAGATATTAGAGAGCAAGGAAGAATAATAAGTTATACAAAACAATTTGTTACAAAAAAAGCTTTGGAAAAATTAAAAGTTTTACCAGTGGACACTGTATTAATATGTTGTACCGCTTCGGTTGGAGAATATGCAATCAGCGAAATAGAATTGTCGTGCAATCAACAGTTCAACGGCTTGGTAATAAAAGACAAAAAAAAATTATATCCAAAATTTTTATTTTACTTTGCTTCAACTATGAAAGAAAAATTATTATCAGTAAGTGGAAAAACTACAATTGATTTTATACCAATCAGTCGAGTAAAAGAAATTGAAATTTATTTTCCGCCACTGGACGAGCAAAAAAGAATTGTGGAAATTTTGGACAAAACTTTTTCTGAAATTTCTCGGGCGAAAGAAATCGCAGAGCAGAATTTGAAAAGTTCCAAAGAAATTTTTGAAAGCTACTTGCAAAAAGTTTTTGAGACGAAGGGCGAGGGTTGGGAAGAAAAAAGCATTGAAGAATGTATAAAGCTAATCGATTATAGAGGTCGAACTCCAGTAAAAACTTTGAGTGGGGTTAGATTGATAACTGCAAAAAATGTGAAGCTTGGATATTTGAAAACAGAGCCCCAAGAATTTATAGCAGAAAATAATTATGAAACTTGGATGAATAGGGGTATTCCAAATTTTGGAGATGTAATTTTTACGACTGAAGCTCCTCTTGCAAATGTAGCACAAATAGATACAAATGAAAAATTAGCATTTGCTCAGAGAATTATTGTAATGCAACCAGATGAAAAAAAATTAGATCAAACATTTTTAAAATATTCCATACTTTCAAATCCAGTCAGAAATAAAATTTTGGAGAATGGAAGTGGTGCGACAGTATTAGGAATAAAATCAAGTCTTTTAAAAAAAATAAAAATCCCATTTCCAAAATCTCTCGCGGAACAAAAATCCATCGTAAAAAAACTCGACGAACTTTCTGCTGAAACAAAAAAGCTGGAGAAAATTTACAAAGAAAAATTATCCGCCCTTGACGAACTTAAAAAATCAATTTTACAAAAAGCATTTGGTGGCGAGCTGTAAAAAAAATTTGAGCAAAATAAAAACTTAGGAGAAAAAAATGTTTGAGCAAACTTTTAAAAATATCGACGACATTTTACACAAAGACGCTGGCTGTGGAAGTGAGCTGGATTATATCGAGCAGACCTCGTGGATATTATTCTTAAAATATCTCGATGACTTGGAGCAAGACAAAAAAATTATCGCCGAACTTTCTGGCGGAAAATATCAGTCCATTATCAGCAAAGAATTTTTGTGGGGTGAATGGGCAGTGCCAAAAATAAATGGCAAACTCGACGAGCACAAAGCCATGACTGGAAACGACCTGAAAGATTTTGTCGACCATAAATTATTTCCGTACTTCAAAAAATTTAAAGCTGACGCAGACAGTGCCGACACTTTGGAATATAAAATTGGCGAAATTTTTAGCGAACTGAAAAATAAAATTCAGAGCGGATATAATATGCGAGAAATTTTGAACATGGTGGACGAGCTAAAGTTTCGCTCGAAAAATGAGCAACATGAAATGTCGCATTTGTACGAAAGCAAAATAAAAAATATGGGAAACGCAGGACGAAACGGCGGAGAATATTATACGCCCCGTGCACTTATAAAAACTATTGTGAAAGTTGTTGCTCCAAAAATTGGCGACAGAATTTATGACGGAGCGGTTGGCTCAGCAGGATTTTTGTGCGAGGCTTTTGAATACCTGAAAAATCAAAAGGAACTTTCCACCAGTGATTATAGTACGTTGCAGAAAAAAACTTTCTTCGGCAAGGAGAAAAAATCCCTCGCATATATAATCGGAATCATGAATATGATTTTGCACGGAATCGAAGCGCCAAATATTATTCACACAAATACTCTTGCGGAAAATATTTCTGACATTCAAGACAAAGATAGATTTGATATTGTTTTGGCGAATCCACCTTTTGGCGGAAAAGAGCGGAAAGAAGTTCAGGAAAATTTTCCTATCAGAACTGGCGAGACTGCTTTTTTATTCTTGCAACATTTTATAAAAATTTTGAAAGCTGGCGGAAGTGCTGGTATTGTTATTAAAAATACTTTTTTGTCCAACACTGACAATGCCTCTGTTGCTCTACGAAAAATGTTGCTGGAAAATTGTAATCTTCACACGATTTTGGATATGCCGAGCGGAACTTTTATTGGAGCTGGAGTAAAAACTGTAGTTTTATTTTTCAAGAAAGGCGAGTCCACCAGAAAAATTTGGTACTATCAACTTAACCTCGACAGAAATCTTGGAAAAACTAATCCGCTAAATGAAGATGACCTTGCGGAATTTGTTGACCTCCAAAAAAATTATGCCGACTCGGAAAATTCTTGGACGACAAATGTTGTGGATTTGAATCCTGAGACTTATGATTTGTCTGTGAAAAATCCCAACAAAAAAGAAGACGTTATTTATCGTGAGCCATCAGAAATTATCAGCCAGATAAAATTGTGCGACAAAGAAAGTTTGGAGATCTTAAAAAAAATTGAAAGTATTTTGTGAGATAGATTTGAAAATAGGCAAAAAACTGCCTCTGCTATCTCCCATTCTGTGCCGTTTAAAAAACCAACATGAGGATTTGACCCTTCTCGTCGATTTTAGAGCTATAAGTTTTTCGTGGAACTTTGCAACCTGAAATCTTTTTAACAGCTCGTATTGAGATGTGTTTTTTCTCAATGTTTCAGATACTTTTATAAGAATGACCAAAATAATTTGGCTCTGGCAAAAAGTTAGTTCTGAATAAACCCAACAAAAGCAGGCTTTTAATTTTCAATAATTTCCAACTTGATGAAAAAACACGCACGGTAAAATTCGTGTGAAAAAATAAATAGCTGACCGATAAATTTTGGTTGGCTTTTTTATTTCTCTTAAAATTTTCCTCAAAGTTTTTAATATGAAAATATTTATGGTATAATCTTAGGAGTAATTAGTTTTTTAGAGAAAAATAAATAAAAAAATATCGGGGTGAAATATTATGAACGAGGCGGATACTAGAGCACAACTCATCGATCCAAAACTTTCAGCGAGTGGTTGGGGCGTGGTGGACGACTCAAAAATTTTGCGAGAATTTAATATAACGAACGGCAGGATAAAACAAGGTGGCAGAGAAAATCCTCTCATTGCCGACTATCTTTTGATATACAAAAATATTAAACTCGCAACAATCGAAGCAAAAAAAGATGAGCTTGAAGTTGGGGAAGGTGTCGCACAGGCAAAAAATTATGCAAAACATTTGGGCTTGACTTATACGTACTCGTGCAACGGAAAAGAAATTTATGAAATTAATATGGGAACTGGAACAGAAAAAATTGTGTCGTGCTTTCCGACCCCAGAAGAATTATGGACAAGAAAATTTTCTGAGCAAGACCAGTGGCGTGACAAATTTAATTCTATACCTTTTGAAACTGTTGGTGGAACAAAAATTGTCAGATATTATCAAGAGCGTGCAATTAACAAAGTCATGGACGCAGTGGCTGATGGTAAGAAAAGAATTTTGTTGACACTTGCAACAGGTACTGGAAAAACTTTTATTGCATTTCAAATTGCTTGGAAACTTTTTCAGACGAGATGGAATTTGAGACTGGACGGAACTCGTCAGCCTCGTATTTTATTTTTAGCAGATAGAAATTGTTTGGCAGGTCAGGCACTCACTGGATTTTCTTCCTTCGATGAAGATGCCCTTATAAGAATTAATCCAGAAAAAATAAAGGAGCTTAAACAAGTTCCAAAGAATGGCAGTATATTTTTTACTATATTTCAAACTTTTATGTCTGGCAAAAATAATACTCCAAACTTTGGAGAATATAGCCCAGATTTTTTTGACTTTATAATTATTGATGAGTGTCATCGTGGCGGAGCAAACAATGAGTCAACTTGGCGAGAAATTTTGAAACATTTTTCTCCAGCGATTCAGCTTGGACTCACGGCAACTCCAAAACGAAAAGATAACGTTGATACTTACGAATATTTTGGTGCGCCAGTTTATATTTATTCTTTGAAGGAAGGAATTAATGACGGATTTTTAACTCCATTCAAGGTGCGACGGATTCAAACAACTCTGGATAATTATATTTATACAAGCGACGACGAAGTTATCGTGGGAGAAGTAGAGGCTGGAAAAGTTTATACGGAAGATGATTTTAATAGAATTATAGAAATAAAAG
Organism: Fusobacteriaceae bacterium; assembly: GCA_051647385.1. Lineage (GTDB taxonomy): Bacteria > Fusobacteriota > Fusobacteriia > Fusobacteriales > Fusobacteriaceae > JAGNZR01. The sequence continues at coordinate 1,971 of JBOFDW010000215.1, read as the reverse complement.
AACGGGAAAAATTTCGTGTTAAACTTTTCATGGACGAAATTAATCAGAATGAAAAGACAATTGTATTTTGTGCAACTCAAGAACATGCGGCGGCTATTCGCGATTTGATTAATCAGATGAAAAAAAATTCGCACCCCGATTATTGCGTGAGGGTAACGGCGAATGACGGAAAAATTGGAGACGATTTTTTGAAAATTTTTCAAGACAACGAAAAAACTATCCCAACTATTTTGACGACCTCACAAAAACTTTCAACTGGAGTTGACGCAAGAAATATTCGGAACATTGTTTTGTTGCGACCGATAAAAAGTATGATAGAATTCAAACAGATAATAGGACGTGGTACGAGACTTTTTGATGGCAAAGAATTTTTCACGGTCTATGACTTCGTTGGTGCTTCATTACTTTTTGCTGACCCTGAATGGGACGGAGATCCTATTATTGAAACACCGCCACCTCAGAAACCAGAACCTGAAGACGATGGTAAAAAATCTGAAAGAAAATCAGAAAACAAATTACCAGAAAATAAAAAAGAAAAAATCAAAATAAAATTACGTGACGGAAAAGAAAGAGAGATTGACTATATGACATCCACTGCTTTTTGGAGTCCAAACGGCACGCCAATTTCTGCTGAAGAATTTTTTCAGAATTTGTACGGTAAGCTACCAGAATTTTTCAAAGATGAAGATGAGCTTCGAGCCATCTGGGGAAATCCCGAGACGAGAAAAGCTTTCTTGGAAAAACTCGGCGAGTTTGGATTTGGTCGTCAAGAACTTTTGACTCTTCAAAAATTAGTGAACGCAGAAAAAAGTGATTTGTTTGACGTTCTGGAATATGTTGCTTACAATAGAAAACCAATTTCAAGAGAAGAGCGAGTTATAGAATCAAAAAATAATATCTACGAAAGTTTGGACGGCAAATACAAAGAGTTCATAGATTTTGTCCTGTCAAAATATGTTGAGTCTGGAATTGATGAGCTCGACCAAAATAAATTGTCAGAACTTCTTGTCCTAAAATATAAATCCATCAGCGATGCACTGGAACATCTTGGCGATGTTGAAAATATTCGCGACACATTCTCAAAGTTTCAAAAATTTTTGTATGTAAGAGGTTCACAAGAAAAATCTTTCATGGTGGCTAGTAACTAAAAAAGAAAAAAATATAAAAGTATTATTCAATCTGGTATAATGATTGGGTAGTGCTTTTTCTTTAAGGAGAATTGTTATGCAAAAGTCAGCAATAATTTTGGCTGGTGGAAACGCCACAAGATTTAAAAATATAGATAAATCTTTTCTTAAAAAAGATAATAGATTTTTTATTGAAATTATTTTAGACAAAATAAAAATATTTGACGAGATTATAATAGTTACGAATAATTTTGAGAGTTATAAATATTTGGTGCAAGAAAATAATTTAAAAAAAGAGTCACAAGAAAATTTTGAAAATAATTTTGAAGACAAGAAAATTATTTTGACGGAAGATATTGTGAAAGGCATCGGGCCCATGGGCGGAATTTATTCTGGGCTGATGAAAACATCTTGTCAGGAATCTCTGGTTATGTCGTGTGATATTCCAAATATAAGTGATACTCTTATAAAATTTTTGTACGAACTTCAAGGCGAATATTTTTCTGCTATCCCTTTTCACTCAGAAAATAAAGCTGAACCACTTTGCGGACTTTACAAAAAAAGTTTGGTCACAAAAATAAAATCTTGCATAGAAAATAAAAGTTATAAACTTGAAAATATTTTTATGGATAAAAATTCTGAGCTGATAAATATAGATGAAAATAATTTTAAAGATTATGAAAAAATTATATCTAGTTTTTATAATGTTAACACTCAAGAAGATTTTGAAAATTTGAAATAAAGTAAAAAAATAAAAAAATAAAAAAATAAAAAAATAAAAAAATAAAAAAATAAAAAAATAAAAAAATAAAAAAATAAAAAAATAAAAAAATAAAAAAATAAA
>JBOFDW010000214.1:0-3028 GCA_051647385.1 Fusobacteriaceae bacterium | reverse complement strand
CTTCACTTGATGTTATTCAAAATTTATATGAGAAAGGATATATAACTTATCCAAGAACCAATACAGAATATTTGGCGGAAAATGAAAAAGACAAAGTAAAAGAAATCATAAAAACTTTTTCAGAATATAATTTAGCGTTCAAAGACACGAAAAAAATATTTGACGATTCTAAAATAGAATCTCATAGTGCAATTATTCCAACAACAAAAAGACCAACAAATTTATTTGGACATGATGAAGCAATTTATAAAACTATTTTAAATAGATTTATCTCAAATTTTTTGGACGAAGAAACAATCACAGAAAAAGTTACCATGACAATAAATGTTGGGGAAGAAGAATTTAAATTAAACGGTGAATCTATAAAATCAGAAGGTTTTTATAAATATGAGCCAGAAAGATTTGAGAATCAGTTGCCTCAACTTTCTAAAGGCGAAGAATTTTCTGTAAATTTTATTGCAATGGAAAAAGAAACTTCACCACCAAAAAAAGCTACTGAAGAAGATTTGGCAAATTTTTTAAAAAATCCTTTTAAAAAAGATGGGGATTCTGAGGACGAGGAATATAAAGCAATTTTGCAGGGAATTGAAATTGGGACTGAAGCGACACGAACTGGAATAGTTGAAAACGCAAAAAGATACGGATATATTTCTCAGAAGGGTTCTATTTTTTCCATCGAACCTCTCGGTGAAAAACTTATAGAAATTTTGGACAAGTTACAAATAAATATGTACAAAGAAAAATCCGTTGAGTTTTCAAAATTACAAAAAAAAGTTTATAAAGGTGAGGCAAAAATTAATGATTTAACTTCACTCACAGAAAAAGAACTTACAACTGTAATTTCTTCAAATATAAAGATAGAAAGATTTGAGTCAGAATATAACGGCGTTGTGGCTGAAGATAAAAGAGAAATTATTGCAAAATGTCCAAAGTGTGGAAAAAATATTTACGAAAGCATAAAATCTTTTTATTGCGATGGATTTCGTGATGAACCAAAATGTAATTTCACAATTTGGAAAACTTCGAAAATAATTCCTAGCATTTCAAAAGAGCTTGCGATACAATTAATTAAAGGCGAAAAAGTTTTGTTCAAAGATTTAAAATCTAGCAAGGGAAATATTTTTAGTGCTTTTTTTCTTTTGAAAGAGGAAGGACAATATTGGAATTTAAAATTGGACAGCTTTGAAAATACTTCGAAAGAAAAAAAAGTTGAGGAGGGAGAAAAACGTGAATCTTCTAAGTAAGTTGACAAATGAAAAAAAAATAAATTTAGTAGTTGGAAATTTTTTTCATCCTGAATCTATTTCGAGAAGTGCGTTAGCTAAATTTTTTTGTGGTAAAATTCCTGAAAATAAAAGAAAAAATATTTCAAATGAAAATTCTCTTGAAGATGTCACACAATCTTATTTGGATTCAGCCATCGGAATAAAGACAAATCTTTTGTCAGATATTCAAAGCAAATACGATTTAATTTCTACTCGGAAAACTTTTTATTATGAATTTTTTAATTTGCCAATGATAAATTCTTTTATAAGTTTAAGTTTTGATACCTTTTTATACGAAGATTTTAAAGCTTCAGCAAATAGATTAGTTTATGACGACTATGAAAGTGAAAAAAATATAAAGTTTAGTATGGAACAAGGGCGAAATTTTATTTTGACTTCTGCAAAAATTCCTCTTTATAAAGTTTTTGGTGACATAAATTCAATTTCAAAAATTCTTTTAACATCCCAAGATATTCGAAGATATAAAATTTTGGAAGATTATAAATATTATTTGAAACTTCTTGAGCGAGAAATTTGTACTGTGCCAACTGTTCTTTTGGGAAATGATATTGATAATCCAGATTATTTAAATTTTTTAAGTTTTATTATTTTGCAAGCACCAAAAAATGAAGTCAAAGAAATTTTCTTTTTAAGTAATTTAGAAGAATTTAGTAGTGAAGCTGAAAACTTTATCAAAAAATTTAAAGTAAAAGTTCGTGATATAGAAAGTTTGCGACGAGAAATTTCTGAGCAAGAAAAATCTGAAGAAACAAATTCTGAAAATAAAAATCCAGAAAAATTATTTATAGAAAATAAAGTTGAAGAAATTTTAAAAATAGAAGAACCAAAAAATTTAGAAATAAAAAATGAAAATATTTCTGAAAATAATATTTTAGAGGATGAAAATCTTGGCGAAGAAAAAAAATTAAGTGAAGAAAAAATTTCCAGTGAAAATATTTTTGAAAACAAAAATTTAAAAGAATCTGAAAATATTTTAAAAGAAGAAATTATTTCAAATCAAAATATTTCTGAAGAAAAAAAATCAGAAGATATTTTATCTCGTGAAACTTTTTATCAAAAAAATTCTAATTTTGAAAATTTAAAAGTTCACGATGTTTTAAATATTCCAACTCAAGAAAAATCAAAAATAAGCGAAAATATTTTTGAGCAAAAAAAATCATCACCTACTATATTTCCAAAAATTTCCGTCAAAGATGAAAATCTTTCTTTATACAGAAAAATATTTTTGAATTATCCTATCACCGATCCAATAAATTTTGAAGAGATGAAAGCAAATTCAAATCAATTACAACTGATTGCACTTTCTGATCCTGAAGAAAATATTGACAGCGACAAAAAATTAATAATTTATATGAAAAATCCTTTTGTTGAACTTCATCTTGAAACTGCGGTTGAGCAACGGCTCCGTTCTATACAATTAATTACGAATCCAATCAGTTACAGCAATATTTTTTTGAATGAAATTTTTATGAAGGCGATTAAAATAGAAACTTCAAGTATAAAAGTTGCAGACGAATATGTCATCGGGACAAAAATTAAACTTGTGAGCGACGACAACGTAAAACTTTTGGAAATAAAAACTCGGGAGTTCAGAATAAAATTTTCGGTATTTATTTCTCCAACTGGAAATATTTCCAAGAGCGGAGATTATTTGGAGTATGAAATTTTTCCTCATCTAAATAATACTCGATTCAAAAATATTGTTTCTTTATTTGAAAATATTTTTGCTGGAAAAATAATTA
>JBOFDW010000213.1:0-16490 GCA_051647385.1 Fusobacteriaceae bacterium | reverse complement strand
TTTTTGGAAAATCGAAAGACATGGCTTATCTTGAAAATCATTTGTCTCGTGCAGGATTTCGTGTGGATAATTTGGAGCTACCTCTTACTTTTAAAAATTTAATTATAAGTGAACGTATAATAATTGAAAAAATTAGGAGCATGAAAAAAAGTAAGGCAGATGGCTACGGAGAAATTATTTTGGTAGGATATGGAATGGGTGGACTTCTAGTGAGAAAAGTTATTGAAGACAATAATTTGCGAGACACTTTCCTAAAAATAGTTTTGATTGCGTCACCAACAAAGACTCCAAAAGTTTTTAGAAAATTTCGACCACTGGTAAAAATTATGAGCTGGTTTTTTAAGCCTCTAAAAATTTATCTCAATAATCAAATAGAAAACGTAAATAAATTAAATGGAAAAGATGTCGGAATAGTTTGCGGGACAGAACCTGGCACGAAAATTTTTCAGCCATGGCTTTCAACATATAATGACGGACTTTATAGCAGAGACGAAGTTTCTTTTGACGAGGACAAAAGTTTTCAAATAATTAGCGTGCCATTTTGTCATAGAGAGTTGCACCAAAAATATGGAACAGCTGAATATATTTTGGATTTTATTGAGACGGGAAAATTTGCGATAAACAGATAAAAATCTAGAGAAAAAATTTTGAGAAAATTAAAAGATAAAATATTTGGTGAAAAATTTAGGAGGCAAGAGTACTTTGCTCAGAAAATTATTAGGAAAAATATTTAAGAACAAAAATTTAAATCAGAAAAATACTAGCCCAAAAAATATAGGCAAAAAAATAAAAGAAAAAAGAAACAAAGAAAAAAGCATAAAAATTTTGAGTCTAAGAAAAGAAGCTGAAGAATATTATCGGAGAAGAGACTTTTATTGCTCAGAAGCAATAATCAAAGTGGTTATGGATTATTTTGACCCGCCATATGATGAGAGCGTAATAAAACTTGCCTCAGGATTTCCAGTTGGAATTGGTGGAAGCATGTGTACGTGTGGAGCAGTTAATGCTGGAGTGATGGCGATATCAATGTTTTTTGGTCGTGACAAAGCAGGTGGCACGGAAGTTAAAAAAGCTATGAGCCTATCGAAAGAATTATATGAAGAATTTACTAAGAAGCATAAAGTTGCTTGTTGCAAAATTTTGACACAGGGTAAAAAACTTGGCAGTTCAGAACATTTGACTCATTGCGTGGCAATGACTGGAGAACTTGCAGAAATTACTGGTAGAATTTTGGCACGAGAATTAAGATATGAAATTATAGAGGAGTAGAATATTATGAATAAAATAAATTCTAAAAATAATAATCTAGAAAATAATTTGAATAAATTTGCTGAGCTAGCAGTTCGTAGTGGAGCAAATTTACAAAAGGGCGACATACTTTTGCTGTCGTCTCCCAGTGAATGTTATGAGTTCACTCGGCTTGTTGTGCAAGAGGCTTATAAAGCTGGAGCTAAAGAAGTCGTAGTAGATTGGTCAGACGACATTGTTAACAGAGAAAAATTTATGAACTCACCAGAGGAAATTTTTGAAACTTTTCCTCAGTGGAAGACAGATTTTTATGAATATTATTCTAGTCAAGGAGCTTGTACAATTTCTATTTTTGCAACAGATCCAACTCTTTACAAAGATGTTGAGCCAAAAAGACTTGCTAAATATAATAAAGTACGAAGAGAAGCAATCAAAAAGTTTTCAGATAGAATGATGAAGAATGAAAATCGGTGGTCAATAATTTCTGTACCAACTCCTTCTTGGGCAAAAAAAGTTTTCCCAAATGATAGTGAAGAAATTGCTGTTGAAAAATTGTGGGAAGCAATTTTTTCAGTGACAAGAGTTAGCGATGAAAATCCTATCGAATCTTGGAATGAACACAGAAAAAATATCAGTGCAAAAGTTGAGAGCCTGAATAAAAATAGATTCAAAAGTTTGCACTATAAAAATTCCATAGGAACAGATGTTGTAGTGGAGCTTGTTGAAAATCATATTTGGATTGGGTGTGGTGATGTTGATGTAAAAGGAATTCCTTTTTACCCGAATATGCCAACAGAAGAAATTTTTTCTATGCCAAAAAAAACTGGAGTCAATGGAATAATAGTAAGTTCAATGCCACTTATTTATAACGGAAGCATTCTTGATAAATTTAAACTAGTTTTTAAGGACGGAAAAATTATAGATTATTCGGCTGAAACTGGATATGAAATTTTGAAAGGACTCTTAGACACAGATGATGGATCAAAATATTTGGGAGAAATTGCACTTGTACCTCATAATTCTCCAATTTCAAATAGAAATATAATTTTTTATAACACACTTTTTGACGAGAACGCCTCTTGTCATTTTGCACTTGGGGAAGCTTATCCAAGTTGTGTAGAGAGCGGAGAAAAAATGTCTGACGATGAAAAAGAAAAAGCTGGAGTAAATAAATCTTTGAACCATGTTGATTTCATGGTTGGGACAAAAGATTTATCAATTATTGGAGAAACTTTTGACGGTGAAAAAATAGTTATTTTTAAAGATGGAAACTGGGAGATATAAAATATGATAAAAGTCGGAAAGAGACAAAAATTAATTGTGAATAATATCTCAAAAATTGGAGCACATCTTTATGCTGGGACTGAAGATTACAAGGATAATATTTTGTTGCCTAACAATCAGATTGAAGGCAAAGAAATAAAAGTTGGAGACGAAGTCGAGGTTCTAGTATATAAAGATTCTGAAGACAGACTTATTGCAACGTTTAAAACTTCAGATGTCTTGGCAGGTTCACTTGCGAAGCTGGAAGTTGTGGATATCAATCCAACCTATGGTGCATTTTTAGATTGGGGTCTTGAAAAAGATATTATGCTACCAAACAGCCAGCAAAATTCTCCAGTAGAAATTGGCAAAAAATATTTGGTGGGAATTTATGAAGATAGTAAGGGACGACTTTCTGCTACCATGAAAATTTATAATTTTTTATTACCTTGCAAAGATTATAAAAAAAATGATACAGTGAGCGGAACGGTCTATAATATAAATCCTGACATTGGAATTTTTGTGGCAGTTGACAACAGATATTTTGGTATGATTCCAAAGAACGAATGTTTTAAGAGTTTTAATATTGGCGATGAAATTTCAGCACGTGTGATTCGTGTACGTGAAGACGGAAAGTTAGATTTATCTCCTCAGGCAATTTTATCTGAGCAAAAAGATAAAGATGCAGAAGTTATTCTCGAGAAGATGAAACTTCTAGGAGAAAATTTTAGGTTCAATGATGACTCAAGCCCAGAAGATATAAAAGAATTTTTTGATATGAGCAAAAAAGCATTTAAAAGAGGGATTGGAAATTTGCTCAAGAAAGAACTTATAACAAAAACACCCAAGGGGTTTAGAATAAAATGACTATAAAAGGAAATATTGACGGGATAAAAGAATTTATCCTGAAAGAACTTGAGACCATAAAAGATATGAAAGTTGAAAAGGGGATTCTCTTCACAGAAGAGATAGTGTCTCTTATTTCTGCAGTCAGCTCAAAAATTAATCGAGAGATAAATGTTGCGATAGATAGGAGAGGAAATGTAATAGAGATTTCTATCGGAGATAGCAACACTGTAAAGTTGCCAGTCATAAATGCAAGTGAGCGAAAACTTTCTGGTGTGAGAATTATTCATACGCATCCCAGTGGAGCTCCAAATCTTTCAAGCATAGATATTTCTGCTTTGATAAAACTTAAGCTTGACGTAATTGTTTCACTGGGAATTCAAGAAGAAAAAATCACTGGAGTTGGAATAGGATTTTGTAAAATAGTTGATGGGGTTCTTGACCATGAACAATTTGTTTTGCCACTGGAAAAAGCTCTCGAGTATAATTTTTTGGATAAGATAGAAAATATTGAGTCCGAACTTAGGAAGAGAGAGATTATTGAGACAGATGAAGAGATAGCAATTCTTGTTGGGACAGATACAGAAGAAAGTTTGGACGAACTGGCTGAGCTTGCAAGAGCTTGTGACATAAAAGTTGTGGACAGAATGTTTCAAAAGAAATCTCGCCCAGACCCAGCATATTTTATTGGAAGCGGAAAGGCAAAAGAGCTTTCTCTCTTGGAGCAAGTTCGAGGTGCAAACTTATTAATTTTTGACGAGGAACTTTCAGGTCTTCAGATAAAAAATTTGGAGGAGATAACTGGTTCAATAATTTTGGATAGAACTTCTCTTATATTAGAAATTTTTGCGAGACGAGCAAGAACCCGAGAGTCAAAAATTCAGGTTGAACTTGCACAGCTAAAATATCGGTCACAAAGACTTATTGGAATCGGAATTTCCATGTCTAGGATTGGTGGCGCAGGTCAGACTAAGGGAGCAGGAGAAAAAAAACTTGAGCTTGACCGTCGAAGAATAAAAGAAAATATCCAAGATCTAAAAAATGAACTAGAAGAAATTCGTAAGAGCAGAGGTATTCAAAGAGAGCGAAGGGAAGAATCGGGCATACCAAAAATTTCTTTGGCGGGTTATACCAATGCAGGAAAATCTTCTTTGAGAAATATTATTGTAGAACTTTTTCCAGGTGATAATTCTTCCAAGAAAGAAGCTGTCTTCGCTGAAAATTTGTTATTTGCAACACTTGACACAACAACTCGTTCAATAATTTTACCTGACAAAAGAATAGCAAGTTTAACTGATACTGTTGGCTTCGTTAGAAAATTGCCACATGACCTAGTTGATGCCTTTAAGTCTACACTTGAGGAAGTAATTTTTTCTGACATGATTATTCACGTTGTGGATTCGTCGTCTCCAACAGTTCGAGACCAAATTCATGCTGTTGAAAATGTTTTGGCAGAACTCAATGCTGACAATAAGCCAATAATTTTAGCTCTAAATAAAATCGACATAACTACTCGTGAAGTTTTAGATACTTTAAAAGATGAGTTCAAAAATAAATATCAGGTAATAGAGATTAGTGCCAAAGAAAATAAAAATTTGGACGTATTACTAAATACTGCTTGCGAACTTTTACCAAAAACAATGAAGAGATGTGAGTTTTTAATTCCGTATAGTGAAACTTCTGTGAATGCATATCTCCACAGAAATTCTATTATCGAGCTTGAAGAATTTGAGTCAGACGGAGCGAAAGTTATAGCAACAGTTAACTCCGAAACTTTTGATAAGTGTAAAAAATTTGTGATAAAAGAATTATAAAAAAGTTCTAGTATATTTCTACTAGAATTTTTTTTGTTTAGGATAAATTTATTTTACTTTGAGATAAGAATAATTTTTCTTCATTTTTTGAGGTGTTTAGATATTTGGGAAAATTTCACAAAATAAAAAAAGCTAGGTTATAACAAGTAAAATATTGACAAAATTATCAGAGTGTGTTATAATTCTGACGTCGTGTATTTTCTTAAAAATATAATTCAGTAAAAACATACTTTAAATGAAAATCACTTAAAATAAAATTAAAACGCATATTTTAAAGGAGAAAATTATAAATGAGGAGAAATCTCACAGGGGACAAAAGGGTTTTTTTAGTTTTGTTATTATTAACTTTTTTGTTGATTTTTTCTACGAAAATTAAAGCGGCAAATTCCAAAGGTAAAAATGTCCTGACGGGACTTCTTTTTGTATTGCCTAGAAACTCGAGCGATGTACAAGAATATTTGCTTGGTACAAAGACGGAATTCTTTAACTATAAAACTGAGACATCATTATCGAAAGATTTTCACACTTATATTTATACAAAATCTTTTAAAATTTCTTCGAAAAATAGAGATCTAAGATTTTTGGTGTTCCCAGAAAATTTCAAAAAGGCAAGTGGAAGCAAAATTATTTTGGCAAGTGCCATAAAGGCAGATGACTTGAAATTTTTGACGAAAGAAAAAAAGCTAGTTGAAGGAAGTATTTTTGCAATTGGATTTTTGACGTACTCTTATATAAATAGAAAAAATAATCAGACTATAGCAAAAAATTTAGATTATATATTTGTAAATGGTGTTCCTATAAAAAAAGTTAGGCAGTATACTTTGACAGATGGAATTTCAACTGGAAATTATGCTTTGCTTATGGCAATAGAAAATGGTACTACTGGAATATTGAGTGGAACATCTACAAATAATTCTCAGAACCAAGCAACTGGAATTGCTGTCAATGGTGCAGTTATAACAAACCAAGGAACAATTATACTTAATGGAAGCACTTCGACACCATCAATTTTTTGGACAGTCGTTGACCCAAACCCAACAGGTGTTGGTGGACTTTTGGCGTTGAATGACTCTTCATTTGGACGTGGAACTTTTAGTGGGACATCAGTTGTGAACGATGGAACAATTCAAGGTACTGGAATTTATGGAATAAAATCACAAGGTATTGGGGCAGAAGGAAAAAATAATGGGACTATAAATGGTACGTTAGGATATTCTATGTGGGCATCTTCTGGTGGAAAGGCTTTGAATGCTGGAACTATAACTTTATATGTTGGTATTGGAATGTATGGAAATGGCTCAGGATCAGATATAAAAAATTCTGGCAAAATAAATATAACTGGGACTGGAGTTGGAATCAATGTTGTCGGTGGATCTAAAAGTAGTTCCGATGGCATTATTTATATTTCTAGTGGTACAGTATATTCCACTGGAATTTATGCTAAGGGGTTAGGATCTGTAGCTGAAAATTATGGATTTATGTCTGTTAACGAGTATGGAAGAGCAATGATTGCAGCCTATGGAGGAATATCTAGAAATGAAGTTGGTGGAAGAATATATGTGTCAGCTATTACGAATACAAATAATTTAGGGGTAGCTTTATATTCTGACGGAATTGGTTCAACAGCAATAAATTATGGAATAGTTTATAGTTCTGATGGCTCAACTGATTTGTTGGGGGCTGGAAATGGTGGAACAGTTATAAATGCTGCGTCAGGTCAACTTATAAGCAATGGACAAATAACTCTTATAAATGCATTTGGGTCTGGCTCAACAGGGATTAATTATGGAATGATAAAAGATGGACCAGATGGAACAGATTCCGAAGGTTGGTTGCTTTATGCTTTATCTGGAGGGACAGTTATAAATGCTTCTTCAGGCGTTATATATTCTTCAGGAAGTGGAGGAATTGGAGCAGCTATGACAGCCTATGATATAGAAACAACAGCTATAAATTATGGCAACATATATATTTCTAATACTAATTTGGGAATGTATTCTAACTTTGGTGGAACAATTATAAATGCTGCCTCTGGAATTATTTATGGTTCAGCAGGTAATATGGCTGTTGCAATGATGAATGAAGGTTCATCAATGTCAATAAATTATGGTAAAATATATACAGACGGCGATATGTTTGGAATGGCTACATATAATGATGGGACAATTATAAACGCTTCTTCAGGAGTTATTCAAGGCACTGGGAAATTGATTGAAATCAATTGGGGTTCAGGGACGGCAATAAATTATGGAAATCTTTATGTATCAACAAAATATTTTGGATCGTCACGTTCTGTTGGAATGCATGGTTATGGAACTGTTGTTTTGATAAATTCAGCAAATGCCTACATAGGAGCATTAAATGACTACCACATAACATCAAATGATTTAGATCCCTATCTTATGTGGGCAGAGAATAAAGGAGTAGACGGCGGACCTGCAACGGCAATAAATTATGGGACACTTAGTAACAATGATTTTATGGCAATGCTTGCTGATGCAGATCCGAATCCATTTTATGACGTATCAATTATAAATGCTGAGTCAGGAAATATTTATGCGACAATAGACGATGATGCTTATACAACGCCATATAACACTAATGTCCCACATGAAGCATCTGTTATGACTGCTGAAGGAAAAGGATTAGTGATAAATTATGGTAAAATTATATTGGATGTTAATGGAAAAGGGATCACAAGTCCTCCAATAACTAATGGTGTTCTTACTTCTCCATGGGCATTTTATATTCAACTTTTTTCTGCCATGGGTAGTTCAAATACTTATGACGTTCAAGCGGAGAATGCAACTTTTAAAAATTTTGGGTATATCTATGTAGCCAATAGTCCTTTCATGGTGGATGGTATGGCATGTTCACTTAAGTATGGAAATCTAGGTGATGCTATTAGATGTGATTTGGTAAATGAAGATAGTGGAAATATTTATATTGACAATACTGGATACAGAGCTTATGGAATGTTGGGAGAGGCACAGAATAGTACGGTGACAAACACAGGGAATATTTATATAAGATCTGATGGTAAAGCTCTTTCTTCATCAACTGGGATTTCAGAAATAAAATGGAAAAGAAATATAAATAACAGTCCTACAATGTATATAGGAACTAGTCTTTTTACAAACGATGGAACAATAACAACACTTGCTGGTTCTACTGGAAAAGTTACAGGTATTGGACCAGATGATGCAGCGATGAATGCTTGGGGTGCAGATTATTTTGTTGGTGGTTCTCTTTATCTTCCAGCAGGCAAGTATAAATATGACGGAGATTTCCTTGCTAGTAATTCTATAGTAGCAAATTCTGCCAGTGGAACTATAAATCTTACTGCCACAAATTATATGGCGGTAGGACTTTCTTCTACTTGGGGGTATGGCTCTCAGACTCAAAATCATGGAAATATCTATGTGACAAATATTTCTACCAAGGATCTACCAACTCCTGGGGTATTTAGTATGGCAATAGGAATGATAATACGTGGAGGAAACGGAGCCAACAATGGATATATTTCTGCTGTTTCAATTCCATCTCCACTATTTCCACAAAAAGAAGGCTATGCTGTTGGAGCAGAGGTTACATCTTATGACGGAGCAAATTTAAATTTTTCAAGTAATGTCAATTTTGATGTTAACGAGGATCGTTATTTTGAAAATAGTCCATCTGGAGTTATTTCTATTAAGGGAAATAAAACTTTAAGGTCAGGAGGAACGGCAGGCGGATATGGAATAAAAGTTACATATCACAGTAATAATGTAGTAGGAGCTTTAATTACTCCAGCTAATATGCTTGCGGTAAATTATGGAAGAATAAATTTGGTTGGAACTGGTTTGATTGGAATGTACGCTAATCCACGTCACATATTAACTGGAGGACTAGGAACAGCAGCTATTGTAAATATGGGAACGATAGATATGAGTGGAGCATATAACTCAATCGCTATGTATGCAACTGATGGTGGAACTATTGAAGCGGGAACAGGGACAGTTATTTTTGGTTTGAATCCAAATTATTGCAGTGCTGGGATAGGGTCAACACCTGAATCAGGTTGCGATCCAAGGACACCTGATAATATTCTTTACTCAGGTACACGTGAACGACCAAGAATTCAAATCATACAAGGAACAAACAGAGTCTTTGGATATTCTAGTGGAGGAATATTTAGATCAAATCTTCCTCTTGAGTCTAGCATAGATTTTGATTCGAAAGATTATGGTAACGGATATTTTGTACTGGCAAAATATGGTTCACTAAAAGCTCCAAAAATTTCTGGTGATATTTATGCAGATGTGTCAATATCAGGAGGCACATATAATAAGTCTGGAAGAAACTATGGTGCTCTTGTCAGTGAAAATATAACGGCGAGTATAAAAACAAAATCTATAATGTATAAGGCAGCTGGAATAAAAACTGATGAGAAAACTATGGACATAGTTGTTGAGAAGAATAACTTTACTGATGTAATGTCAAACAAAGATGTGGCAAATTTCCTTGATGAAAATTTCTATGACAGTGGAAGCACTAAGAAGAAAAAACTTTATGACATGCTCTATGGTTCTGTCACGCAAGCACAAGTAGACCAGTATGGAGATGATTTGGTGGGGAATAATATTTACCCAACAATTTATCAACACACTACAGACGCAATGAGAAGCACAAAAAATAGTCTGATAACAAATGTCTACGATAAACTTCTTACTCTGGATATGAACAGGACTGGAAGTTGGCTTGGTGGAATAAATTACAGTCAAATCAAAACGGATAGCAAAGAAGATGTTTACGGTTATAATGGAAATATCCAAGATATTATTATAGGCTATGATTGGCAAGGATTTAAAACTGGACGTATGGGACTCGTCGCAACTTTTGGTATGGGTGGAGCAAAATATAAAGATGAAAAATCTAGCTATGACCAACAATTTGTTGAGCTAACTTATCACACAGTAAATAGATTTAAGTATGCGGAACTTATTGGAACTGCTTATGGTGGATATATTAATGGAAATGTTAAGAGATATTATAGCTTTGGCGCATTTAACGGAACCCCAACTGGAAAAGTTGATACAATGTATGGAGGAATTTTCTTGAGAGGAAGTCATCCATTTGAGTACAAATATATTTCTTTCATGCCAAAACTTGAGCTTGATACTGCGGTAATTTCTCAGCAAAAGATAAAAGAAAAAGATGCGGATTTTGCAATGACAATTAATTCACTCATGACAACAAATATTGAGCTTGGAGCTGGTGCAAAAATTTATCATACTTTTGGATTTGAAAGTTTCAGCTTAACTCCAAGTGTGACGGGAATGTATAGATTCCAGTTTGGAAATCCAAATGAAAATCTCACTGTCTCAAAAATTGCAGAATTTGACAAGCCAGTTGATATGCAAATTAATAAACTGGAAGAAAATAAAAATTATGGTGACGCAAATGCTAAGCTAGAATTTAACAAAGGAAAATTTGGTGTGTACTTAATGTACTCCCTAAACTTTGGTAAAGAAACTTCTGAGAATGTAGCAAGTGCTGGGCTAAATTATATCTTTTAAAATTTCAAAAAAGATAAATTAAAAAATATCAAAAAATATCAAAAAAATATTATAAAGAAAAAAGATAGACCTCACTGAAGTGAGGTCTATCTTTTTGTGTTGATTTCTTGTTGTGCTTTTGTTTTGATTAAAACTTATATGTTAGAAGAGATTTTTTGAGTTTGTATTTTTCTTGTTATCTTTTTGTTATCACACCTAGGACTAATGGTGTATGATTTGTGATTAGTTTTGCTACTTTTTTCAAATCATATCCCCCCTAAAAAATTTTAATACAAAATATTTATTCCAAAAAGATTTGTGGGAGGTCTACCCTATAAAAAAACTATCACAAGATAACAATCAAGTAAGTATAAGGGAAATTTTTATCACAATCGCATAACAAAGCGATAACAATGTTATCAAAATTTTATCTCGCAAAAATTTTA
This sequence comes from Fusobacteriaceae bacterium, assembly GCA_051647385.1. Taxonomy (GTDB): domain Bacteria; phylum Fusobacteriota; class Fusobacteriia; order Fusobacteriales; family Fusobacteriaceae; genus JAGNZR01. The sequence goes on along the minus strand of JBOFDW010000213.1, from coordinate 5,336 downwards.
ATTTGAAAAAATATCAGCAAAAGAAAGAAGTTTTATAAAATATTTGGCAAAAATATCTATCTGAAATATTTAGTGCTAAAAATTCCTAGTATAAATATGGAGTTTAAAATTTTATAGTGAAACTTTTCCATCAAAAACGCGAGCTATAATTTTTTGAAGCTCAATAAATACTTGTGATAAAGATTTATGAAAAATTTTATGGCTGTGCTTCCGGAAATTAGCGAGGTAAAAATTATTGACTAGTTTTAAATCTTGCATGCCAAGATTATTTATTTTTACAAAATTTTAATCACGGGAAATAGCCGAGGTGTAAATCGTTTTGACTCGAAAATATATTATAAGTAAAAGAGTTCTTTATAATAGTGCGAGTATAGAGTGCGAATTTAATAGAGAAAAAATTTTAGATAAGGAGTTTGAGGGCGAGCATTAAGCCCTCATAAAAAAGTTTTAATTTTTTTCAGTATTCTTTTACTTCAGAAAATTTATTGACTGAACTTAGTTTACCATTTTCATAAAAAGATGACACAACCCATTCTTGCTCATTATTTGAGTAAACCAATTCTTCTTCTACATTTCCGTTCTCGTAATAATATGTCTGCTTGCCTTCTTTTACACCATTAACATAAAAATTTTCTACGGCAAGTATGCCACTTTCATAATATTCTAAGCACTGTCCATCACGAGTTCCATTTATAAAATTACTTTTTATAGAGATGATTCCATTCTCGTGAGCCATAATTTGTAAGCCGTGAAGTTCGTCACCTTTAAAAGTTGCTAAACTTTTTATTATTTTGTTTGGAAAGTAAATCACAAAAATTCCATCCCTCTTTCCGTCGACAAATTTCTCGATGGAACGGAGATTTTTATTTTCATAGTAATTATATATGATCATGTTTTTCTTGTTTTTGTTATTAAATGAAATTAGCTCACTCTGAATATTTCCGTTACTATAATATTGAATTTTCTTTGTTGCTGCGTATTTTTTCTTGCTCGATTCATAGTCCTTCATTGATTTTGTAAAATTCGGGTACGAAGAAACTTCGTTTGCAATATATGCGTCAGCTTTTGCGACAAAAATATTTGCAAAATTAATTATCAAAAAAAATAAAAATAAAGTCAATTTTTTTTTCAACATATATTATCCCCTTAAAAAAATCTTTTGCACACAAAAAATTTTAATAAAGTTTCAATAGAATGTCAATAAAATTTTAAGCTAAAAGTTTTGGCAAAAGTTATATAGAGAATTTTTATTTGTCTGAAATAATAAGTTGAAGTTAAAATAGATTTTTCAAAAAAAATGTGTTAAAATATTTTGTGAGTTAAATTTTTAGAGCTTAAATAATTATAATTAGAAAATATTTGTGTATAGAAATATTTATAGGGGGATTAATTTAAATATGAAAAAAATATTAGGTATAGTTTTAGCTTGCGTTTTTATATTGACTGAATATTCTTTTTCAGCAAGACCGCCAGTGGTTAAAAGTGAAGTGGCTGGTCAAGTTATGACTATAGACAAAAGTGTTGAACCAAAAATATCACAGATAAGAAAAAAAATAATTTCAATTGATAAAAATATTGGGTCATACAAAAAAACTATGAGCTCTTTTGATTATTCAAAACAATCTTCTAGTGGTGCTGAGGCGCAACAATATTCTGACAAGAAAAATAATATCGTGAAAATCCGTAAAGTTTTATACGGTGATTCAGGAAGCTGGACTACTGAAATTTATTTTGAGAGCAAACAACCAATTTATCAGAAAATACAAAAAATTTATTATCCACCTATAACTTCTACTGAGGATAAAACTATTACTGAGGAAAAGCAGGATGAGATAAGCGAGTTTTTTTTCGTGGATAAAAATATTTATACGACGGCAGATATTTCAACGGCAAATTTATCTTTTGTTGGAATAACAGAATCTATTCGTGCTATTATGAAAGAATTTGATCAGTCAATGATTTTAGAGGAGAAAATTTTTTATGAGCTTGAGTATGGCAATGGGACTTCTGAAATAAAAATTCAAGAATAAAAGCATGAGAAAAAATAATAGAAACACTTATCATTGAGAGAACTTTTTGAGTAGTGTTTTTTTTATTGGGAAAATTCAAAATTTTGATTGACATAGAGTTAACTCTATGTAGTAGGATTAATATGTTACTGAGAAATAAGGTGGTGGATAAAAATGGAATACTATAAAATAAATGAAGTGGTAAAACAAACTGGTCTTAGCCAACATGCTTTAAGATTTTATGAAAAAATAGGTCTAATAAAAATAATGCGTGAAGGTGAGTCAGGCATCAGAAAATATTCTGAGGAAAATATAGAAAAGCTAATTATGATTATTCATCTTAAAAAATTGGAGATGACTCTTGAAGAGATAAAAGAATTTTTTGAAGAAGGAAAGTCTGTTGATAGTTTCAAAGAACTTTTTATTGCTAAGAAAGAAAAAATTAAGAATCAAATTAATGAGCTAAAAAATTTAGATAAATTACTTGACCATGCTCTGGAAAAAATTGAAAATAAAGTTTCACCTACAACATTTAAAATTCCAGTTGAGAAACATTTTGGAAAATTAAAATAGGAATTAAAAAGGACAAAAATTTTGTGACAAAAGAAAAATTTAAAAATTGACATTGTTGCAAAGTTGTGATACAATTTCTAGGTATGACTTGCCTAGATAGCTCAGTTGGCTAGAGCATTCGGTTCATACCCGAACGGTCGTAGGTTCGAATCCTATTCTAGGCACCATATTTTATTTGTGATAAAATTCTTGTAAAAAATCATTATAAAATAAGCAGAAAAAAAAGATTAAAAAAAATTAATGCTAAAAATTTGGTGTAAAAAATATTTACGAGCAAAGTAGTTTCGAGACTACTTTTTTTGTTGGTTAAAAAAATCACAAAATTTTTATTTTGATTTATTTTGCTGAAAATATTTATTGCTTGAAAATTTTGTTTTGACATTTACAGAGTCGAGTTATTTTGATATACTATTTATAAGTTAAAATTTTTTTGGAGAGTGTGTAATGAAAAAAATAGAAAGAATAATTATTGCGAGGACAGACAAGATTGGAGATGTAATTCTTTCTATCCCAAGTATTTTTATGTTAAGAAAAATGTTCCCACTTGCTGACATTGCTGTGTTTGTGCGTGGATACACTTATGACATAGTGAAAAATTTGCCATATATATCAAGAATAATTAAGATAGATGATTATTCGAAAAAAGATTTGCTAAGCAAAGTGGAGTATTTTAATGCAGATGTTTTTATTGCACTCTATAGTGATGATTTTGTTTCAGAGCTTGCAAAGAAAAGTAACGCTAAAATAAAAATTGGTCCATATTCAAAGCTCAAATCTTTTTTTACTTATAACAGAGGAGTTGTTCAAAAAAGGTCACGTTCGATAAAAAATGAGGCAGATTATAATTTGGACTTGGTAAAAAAACTTGACCCTATAAGATATGAAAATGGATTTGAAATAAACACGGATATTATTCTTGATGATGATTGCAGAAGTGTTGCAAAAAAATATTTTGAACAAGAAAAAATCGTAGGGAAAGTTTTGGTAGTAAATCCTTACTCAGGGGATTCTGCTAAAAATCTAACCGATGAACAATATTTAAAAATTATAAAAAGAGTCTTGGATGAGAAGGGAAATTTGCACGTAATAGTTTCTGTTAATGTCCGCGATGAAGAGAAGATAAATAAATTACTGAAAAATACCATTGAAAGTAGGCTTCATATATTTTCCAATTCAGCTGGTATTTTAAATTTGGCAGGAATAATAGAAAAAGCTGATGTATATTTTGGTTCTTCTACTGGACCGACTCATATAGCTGGTGCTCTTGGTAAAAAAGTTTTGGCAATTTATCCAAATAAAAAGACTCAGAGCCCAACAAGATGGGGAATTTTTGCTGATAACAAAGGTGTAGAATATTTTATTCCAGATCAAAATAATAAGAACGAAAATTATGAGAATAAAACTTTTGATAATTTTACGCAGGAAATGGAAGATAAAATAGTAGGCATGATATTAGCGAAATTATAAAATTAAAAGGAGAAATAAAATGAAAGTTTTAATAATTCATACTGCTTTCATTGGTGACATTGTTCTTTCAACTCCTCTAGTAAGAAAGATTAAAGATTTTTATCCAGATAGTGAGATAATATATCTTACGAATCCTACTGGTGAAGAAATTTTAAAAAACAATCCTAATATTTCAGAGATAATAATTTATGATAAAAGAGGAAAAGACAAAAATTTTTCTGGATTTGTGAGAGTGGCAAAAGTTTTGCGTGAGAAGAAATTTGACATGGTTTTTTTGCCTCATAGATATCTGAGGTCTACTTTATTAGGGAGGCTAACTGGGGCCAAGATAAGAATAGGGTATAACAATGCCGTATTATCTTTTTTATTAACAAAAAAAATAAAATATGAAAAAGAAATGAGAGAAGCAGCGAGGCTGCTGAAGTTTTTGCCGGAAGTTTCCATAAAAAAAGATAATGAATACCAGATAGAAATATTTCCCAGTAATTATGACAAAGAAAAAATTTCTTCTTTAATATCAAAATACAATGGTAGAAAAATCATTACATTTGCACCTGGGAGTAAGTGGTTTACAAAAAATTGGCCCATTGAATATTATAATTCTGTTATAGAATATTTTGGTAATAGGAGCGATTTACTTCTTATTTATGTTGGAGGAAAAGAAGAAAAAAAAATTCTAATCAATATAAAAGAAAATTGTTTAGATTTAAGAGGAAAAACAAGTTTGTTAGAACTATCTGAAATTTTAAGAATTTCAGATATAGTGGTAACAAATGATTCGTCGCCTCTACATATTTCCTCAGGTTTTCCAAAACCTTTTATAATAGCGATTCTTGGACCAACAGCTAATAATTTTGGATTTTTTTATTGGTTGAATAACTATAAAGTTATGGAAATAAATAATCTTCCTTGTAGACCGTGTGGACTTCACGGAAGTGATAGATGTCCAAAGGGTCATTTTAAGTGTATGAAAAATATTACACCTGAAATGGTCATAAAAGAAATCAATTTTGTTTTGGCGAAGGAGAACTAAATTGAAAATACTTGTGATAAGGCTCAGCTCACTTGGTGATATTGTTCTTACAACACCAGTACTGAAAGCAATGAAAGTAAAATACCCTGAAATAAAATTGGATTTTTTGGTGCTAGATAAGTTTCAAGATGCAATAAAAGGTTGCTTATATGTAGACCAGTTGAAAGTTTTTGACAAGAAAAAAAATAAGAGTATAAAAGATATTTATAAATTTTCCAAAGAACTTAAGAAAGAAAATTATGATTATGTGATAG
>JBOFDW010000212.1:0-12956 GCA_051647385.1 Fusobacteriaceae bacterium | reverse complement strand
AAACTTGGAGGAAAGCCCATGAATATTTCTCAGTTTTCCATAAGAAGACCAGTCACGACCATGATGATAATTTTGTCCATGACAATTTTGGGGACTTTTGTTTTTTTCAATTTGAAAACTCAACTCATGCCAAATGTTTCGTCGCCATATATTTCCATCACAACAAGATGGAACGGAGCGTCGCCCGACAACATGGAAACTTTGGTCACAAAAAAACTCGAGCAAACTCTTTCTGGAATTGAAGGAATAAAAAGCGTGCGAACTTTTTCGCGTTCAGGCTCGTCATCAATCAGATTGGAATTTGGATACAGCATAAATATTGATAATAAAATGAATGAAATAATCACGGTGGTAAATTCCGCACGTGGAGAACTTCCGTCAGAAACAAATGACCCTGTGATTCGCAGGAGCGGAATGAATAATGAAACCATAATGATGATGACTCTCAGCGGAGAAGATTTGGTTGCGTTAAAAATTTTTGCCGACAATATTATGTTGCCACGTCTGGAAAAAATTTCTGGAGTTGGGAGCGTTGACTCAAGTGGAGGAGCAAAACGGCGAATCAGTATTTATATTGACCCGAACAAACTTGAAGCATTTGGAATTGGAATCACGAATATTTATTCCATGTTAAAAAATGCCAATATAAATTTTCCTGCTGGAACAATTGTTGAAGGGGACAAAAAATATTTGGTCAGATTTTTTGGCGAGCTAAAAACTTTTGAAGATATTCAAAATATAGTTTTGAGAAATAAAGATGGCAAAACTCTTTTCTTGCATGACATTGCAGAAATAAAACTTGACGCAGAAGAAAAAAATTCTTTCGGTCGAACCAACGGCATAGATAATATTTTAATTTCCATTGACAAAACTGAAACTGGAAATACCATTGAAATTTCTGACGAGGTAAAAAAACAGCTGGAAACTTTTGCTCCGATTTTACCTCAAGGTTCTGAGCTGATAATTTCTCGTGACACGGCGAAGGATATAAAAAATTCAATTTCATCTGTGAGAAATAATGCGGTGATTGGTTTGGTTCTTGCCGCCCTCGTACTTTTTATTTTCCTGAAAAATATTCGGACGACTCTCATCGTTGCCATTGCAATTCCTGTTTCAATTGTTGCTTCCTTTGGACTTTTTGGTGCAAAGGGCATGACTCTGAATATTGTTTCCCTCATGGGAATTTCTCTTGGGATTGGAATGCTCGTGGATAATTCCATTGTTGTGCTGGATAATATTTTTCGGCATCTAACAGAACTTGGGGAAGATAAAATTATTGCAGCAGAAAGAGGAGCGACGGAAGTTATTATTCCAGTTGTAACTTCAACTGCCACAACAATTTCAGTTTTTTTGCCAGTGGTTATGAAGGACGGCATGCTGAAAAGATCTTTTGAGGACATGTCTTTTTCAATAACTTTTTCCCTCATTGCGTCGCTCATTGTTGCGTTGACTTTTGTGCCAATGGTTTGCAGTAGAATTTTGGAGCACAATAATAATAATAAATCTAAAACTTATCACGACGGAAAAATTTTAATTTGGATTAGAAAAAAATATGAGAGAATTTTAATTTTAGCTTTAAATTTTCGCCTAATAATAATTGGGCTGGTTTTAATACTTTTTGCCGTTGTGGTTTTGTACGGTTCAAAATTTACTGGAGGTCAACTTCAACCAACAACAGACAACGGACTTTATTCTGTGGTGGCAGCTTTACCCTCGGGATTGGACATAGAAAAAGCCAACAGAATTTCTCGGCGGTTGGAAAAAATTGTCCAGAAAAATAAAGACACAAAAAAATTCACCACTCGTGTGAACAGCGATTCGGTTTCTGTTATTGTTGACATCGGACTTTTGGAAGACAGGAAAAATAAAATTCCCATTGCAGATATAATTTCAGATATGAGAAAATCCATCGGAAAAATTCCAGACGTAACTTTGAATGTTCGGCAAGGAATGAGATTTGGTCGTGGAGCTCAACAAGATTTTGAAATGTCCGTGAAGTCTGTGGATTCAAAGCAGTTGGAATATGTTACGAGAAATATTTCTTCAGAGATGAAAAAAATTTCTGGATTTGAAGACGTGACAAATTCTTTGGTGAGTGGAGTGGCTGAAGCTCGACTTATTGCTGACAGAAAAAAACTTGAGTATTTGGGAATAAATCCTGAAACTTTGGCACGAGAAATTAGCTATCAAATTTTGGGTGGCTCTCCAATAAAAATAAAAACTGATAAAGAAGAAATTGCCGTCACAATTTTGCTGGAGAAAAAATATCAAAAATCTTTAGACTTGTTAATGGAGTCTCGTGTGAAAAGTTCTGGTGGAATGTTAAAGCTCCGAGATGTTTTGACTTTGGAAATTGCCGAAGGTCCAACAGAAATAAATAAGTTGGATAAAATTATTTCGGCTTCCATCAGTGCAAATTTTTCTGGTGATTTTGATTTAGTTTCCGCACAAGAAAAAATCCAAAATATTATTCATAAAATTGGTTTGCCAGATTCTGTAACTTATAGTTTTGAAGGAGACAGCAAAAGATTCCGTGAGCTTCAAGGTCAGTCCTATTTAATTTTTGGAATTTCCCTCTTCCTAATATATTTTATTTTGGCGGCACAGTTCGAGTCATATTTTTTACCGTTGATAGTTATGGGGACAGTTCCCTTTTCTATAATTGGAGTTTACGCTGGACTTTTGCTCACAAAACAAAAAGTCGACATGATGGTTTATATCGGATTTATAATGCTTGCTGGAATTGTTGTGAACAACGCAATAATTTTAATCGATTTTATTCAAGAACTTCTTGCTCAAGAAAAAAGTTTGCGTGAAGCTTTGGTTGAATCTTGCAAAATAAGATTGCGACCAATTTTGATGACGACTATTACGACACTTTTTGGAATGTTTCCAATGGCTTTTGGTCTCGGGCAAGGGAGTGAAATGTATAAAGGACTTGCGATAACAGTTATCTCTGGACTTTCATTTTCAACTTTGCTCACACTTTTTGTTGTTCCAGTTTTATTTAACTTCTATTATAATGTTCGGGCGAAATTTTTTTATCTCTAAAATGTGCAGCACAAAATTTTTTGCTCCCCAAAAATTTTCACACAAATAAAAAGAGTTAAGGAAGAAAATCTTCCTTAACTCTTTTTTGGTTTTAGAATTTATTTTGCAACTACAGTAATGTTTGTAGCTTGTGGTCCTTTAGCACCTTCTGTTACATCAAAAGAAACTTCTTCACCCTCGTTTAAACTTTTAAAACCCTCTTTTTGAATTTGAGAAAAGTGAGCGAACACATCTTTCCCGTCATCACCTGTGATAAAACCAAATCCTTTCTCTTGGTTAAACCATTTTACCTTACCGTTCATACTACCTCCGAAAAATATTAATAAAAAAACTTACTAAGAATATTATACAATATATTTTTTATTTTGCAAAGCTTTTTTTAGACTAAAATAAAACTTTTTTTTCCCTTTTGGAATGTTAGCCATAAAATTCTACACAATAAAATATTTTTCTTATATTAATACTCTATTATTTTTGTTGCTCATTCTTTGTAAGATTTTTATCTATTATTTTTATGAAAGGAATCCAAATTAAAATTACGATAAGGATATCTACAAGTTGTAAAGCTGCACCTGACCAATGATTTGTAACCAAAAATCCTTGTATGAGAGGAGGTGTTGTCCAAGGCACAACTATTCCAGTTGGTCTGGCAACAATATTTAGAGCCATCGCCAAATAATTTACAACTGTTATTGCAGCTGGTCCTAAAACCAACGGAAAAAGAGTCAGCGGATTTAAAACAACTGGTACTCCAAACATTATCGGCTCGTTGATATTAAAAAATCCGGGCCACACAGATAATTTTCCTATTTCTTTTAATTGCTTTGATCGACATCTTATCGCCAAAATTATTGCAACACCAAGAGTTGCTCCAGCTCCACCAATCCAAATCAAATCAAAAAATTGCTCGGTAATAATATTTGGTAAAATTTTTGTCTTAAGCTCGATAGCTTTTAAATTTTGTTCTTGAAGTGGAATCCAAAAAGGTCTCATAATTCCATTCACAATAGCTCCACCGTTTAGACCAATAAACCATAGCAAAGAAATTACGATAACTGTTGCAATTGCACCAAAAATATTATTAGCAATCAAACTTGTTATTGGTACTCCAATTATTTGAAGAATAAAATTATGGATACTTCCAAAAGTAGTTTGCATGAAAACAAATCTGATTAAAAGCATAAGAACCATAATACAAAGTCCTGGAATTAATGCAGCAAAAGATTTGCTAACAGCAGGGGGAACTTGGTCAGGCATTTTGATTATAATTTTTTTTCTAACGAACCACGCAAATAATTCCGTCACAACAACTGATATCAAAATCGCAACAAGAATTCCGTTTGTTCCATACCATCCACCAACAGTTATAACTTTTGCAACTTCAACTTGAGTCCCGTTTACATCTATCATAGTTGTGATGGGTGTCACCAAAATAAAAGAGGCAAGACTTAGCATAGAAGCAGAAAGCGGTTCAACATTAACTTTCTGAGCAAGTCTATAAGCAATAGTCCAAGATAAAAAAAGACTCATAATATCATAGGTAACTCTTTTTGGCAAAATAATAAACTGGTTAAATCCGGGGAAAATTTTTTCCTGAACATCTTGCCAAGCTTGTATAGGAAAATCTTGTATGATAATAAATATTGACCCGATAATTAAAAAAGGCATAAAAGATATGAAGCCATCTTTGATTGAACTTACATGCCGTTGCCCAGAAATTTTCATAGCAACAGGTCCTAAATATTTGTCGATTTTTTCACTAAAATTCATTTTACATTTCCTCCAAAGGTTTAGTTATTCTTTTTGTGTAATTTTCTAGCCACTCTTGTGTTGCCTCATTGATTACAAGTTTTTCGTTTTCAATGTTGGCAATATAAATTTTGCTCTCAGAATTTTCAGTACCAACTGCAAAAGAAAATTCACAGTTAGTTCCAATTCCCCACTCGCCATTTTTATCTATTGCGATGATGGAAATTGCTCCTGCTTTTCCTCTTAATTTTTCAAGCCTCTTGGAAAAATTATTAACTACGGTTTGAGCTGCTTCTTTTGGATGAACTCCATTTTTCATGAGAGAGACGACTTCATAAGACAAACAGCCTTTCATAATATCTTCTCCAAGTCCAGTTGCAGCAGCACATCCATATTCACTATCTGCATAAAATCCTGAGCCAGAAATTGGAGAGTCTCCAACTCGTCCTCTTTTTTTCATAAAAAGTCCGCTGGTAGAATTTGCAACGCAAAGACTTCCTTTCATATCACGAGCCAAAACGCAAACTGTGTCATGACCATCATATGGAGAAAGATTTTTCTCTCTGATTTCTTTTAGTCTCATCTCCCAAATTTTCTTGGCACGTTCTGTGAGCATATTTTTTCTTTCAAATCCATTAAGTGAAGCGTAAGCTTCTGCTCCAGCTCCGACTAAAAAAATATTGAATCTATCTTCGCTAAGTTTTCTAGCAATGGAAACTGGGTTTGCAAAATCTTTTACACCAGCAACTGCTCCAATGGAAAGAGTGTCACCGTCCATAAAAGCTGCGTCTAATTCTACTTCACAATTTTCGTTTGGAAGTCCGCCGTATCCAACAGATTTGTAAAAAGGATAATCCTCAGTTAATTTTACTGCGTGTTCTGCAGCATCACCACAAGCTCCACCCTTTTTCAAAATTTCCATTCCTTCTTTGAGTCCTTCGTAGGACATTCGCCAAGTGGAAATCATCGTAAATTTTTTTTCTGAAATTTAAAGTCACCTCCCAAAATATTTTTATATATTTAAAATTCATAAATATATTTTCAAATTTTTAAAACTCTAATTTTTTTTGCTCTAATACTTTATTATTTTTTTTCCGTGAAATTCATCTGCATGAATAAGTTTTGAAACTTCCTGAAAATTTTCGAAGGTAACTTTTCCTGCGACCACTATTTTTATTTTGTTTTCTCTCTTAGATATTTCTATCATGTTATTCAAAAGATTTTGTCCCTCGATTGCAGTCTCTTTTTTTCCAGATGATAAAATTCTATTTACTCCAGATTTTTCCAACTTCAAAATTTCTTGCTCGGGATTTTCCACCTCATCGATTGCTTTATGAAAAGTTATTTGCATAGGTTTTGCAAGAGCAACAAGTTCATCCAACAAAGTATAATCTATTTTATTTTGCTCGTCTAAAACTCCAAAGACAACCCCATGAGCTCCAATTTTTTTGCAAGCCAAAATATCTTCCTTCATTATTTCAATCTCAAGAGGAGAGTAGCAAAAATTTCCGCCACGAGGTCGAATCATTACAAAAATTGGGACGGATAATTTTGCCAAGCAAAGTTTTATTGTTCCGTAAGATGGCGTTGTACCTCCAACAAATAAATTCTCACAAAGTTCAACTCTGTTCGCTCCATTCTTAACTGCTTTTTCTGCGTCAGAAAAATTTTCAACACAAATTTCTTTTATCATTTTTATTTTTCCTCAAATTTTTATTTCTTACATAATTTATAAGATTAATTTTTTTCTCTGAAATTTTTTTTACCCAAATATTTTTCTAAATTTTATTTTGTCGCTATTATAATTCTTCCGTCTGGAAGTTTTTTAGAAATTCCTTTTACACGAATATATTCTATTAAAATTTCGTCCATGCCAGAAAAATTTCCGATTTCTTTTTTATCTTTGAAGGCTGAGTATCCGTCTCCACCTACAGCCATGAAATCATTTGTAGCCACAATATATTTTGTATTTTCATCAAAAGCTTTTCCGTTATTAAATTTTATATCTATAATTCTTTCACCAACTGGTTTTGAAAGCGAGACAATAACTGTTATTCCACCAACTTGAGCTTGAGACCCAGCAGGTGTCGGAGTCTGACTGAACCCAAATTCCAGCATCTCTTTTATTTCTTTACCAGTAATTTCTTTTGTTACAACATAATTTCCAAATGGCAAAACAGTTATAACTTTTCCTACTGTGATATTTCCAACGCCAATAGAGTCTCGAATTCCTCCGCCATTAGTAATTGACATATCAGCGTTTGTTTTCCAAATCATTGAGTCAGTTATGAGGTCAGCAAGATTTGTTTCTTTGCTACGAACATTATCTCTCACACCGTCCAACTTCACAGAAGTTTTTCCGATAACTTTTTCAGTGATTTTATTTTGGTCAGCGTTTATATTTGCAATAAGTCCTGCCAAAGATTTGTGGGGTGAAATTTTTTCTGCCTCTTGCCTTGTAATAAGTTTATAATCGATGCTTGCATAATTTTTTGAGGTCTTGTCCAAGTTTATTTTTGACACACCAAAAGCTCTTAAGTTTGAACCAGTCTGAATTATTGTAACACCATTCACGACCATTTTCTTTTCAATAAAACTGTGGCTATGTCCATCGATTATCAAATTTATTTCTGGCACAGCATTTGCAACGGCTGTACTTCGAAGCTCAGGCAAAGTACTCTCGTCAATTCCCAAGTGAGTTATAGCAATTATATAATCCACGTTTTGAGATTTTAATTCTGCAACTGTTGCTTTAGCAACTTTTATTGAGTCTTCAAATTTCAAACCTTTAACATTGAGCGGATTTGTTTTGTAAGTTGTCTCTGGGGTTGACAGCCCAAAAATTCCAATCTTTTTATTTTTATATTCTTTGATGACATAAGGCAACGTAAAATTTTTGCCCTTAGAGTCCAAAACATTTGTTGCAACAATTTTGAAGTGCGCGAGTTTTTCCAGTTCTTTTATTCTAGCCTGCCCATAATTAAAATCATGGTTACCCAAAGTTGTTACGTCAACTTCAAGCCAATTCATAACTTCGACGATAGACGCTCCTCTGTCAAGAGTTGCAAGAGTTGTCCCGTGCAAATAATCTCCTGCATCAATAACTAATACAGAATTTGGTTCTGGAGATTTTTTCTTCAAATCCTCGATGTAAGTCTTCACTCGTGAATATCCAATTTCTGTTTTAGACTCTTCCAATCTTCCGTGTACGTCATTTAGATTTACAATAAAAAGTTCATCTTTTTCTGCACCAAAAATTCCTGCCACAATAATATTGAAAATAATTATAACAGTAAAAATTCTAAAAAATTTTCTCATACTAAATATTCCCTCCTGCTATTTTATTTTTTGTCAGCTGGATAAATTACACCCAACTGTTTTCTCACCTCGTCCAAAACTTTTGCAACCATCAAAGAATTTTTGTGCGGATTTTTATCCGACTCAGATTTTTTTGCTTGGCACAATTCTATAAAATGTTTTATCTCAAAATACATATCACTGGAAATTTCTTTCGGAAAATAATTCGTGATATCTTCCTCTTTAAAAATTCCGTCCTCTTTATATTTTAGAGTAACTTTTGCCATGACAGAAATTTGCTCAATAGTAATCGTTCCGTCCTCTCCGATAATTTCGCTTGGGATAAAAGAGTTAGCAACTTTTGAATGATTTATTGTTGCCACAAAGTCGTCATACTTCATGAGAAAACTTCCGGCTCCGTCCACTCCTGTACTCAAAATTATCCCTTCAGCTTGAATTTCTTTTGGCTCTCCAAAAAGTGAAAGAGCAAAATACGTCGGGTAAATTCCTATATCCAGCAAAGAACCATTTGAAAGTTCTGGCTTAAACGCGTTCTCGATTATTCCAGATTTATATTTGTCGTAACGTGAAGAATACTGACAATAATTTCCGTAAAATCCTCGAACTTTTCCTATCTTATGAATATTGTCGCGAATATTTTTCAAGCTCGGATTATACATTCCACGCATAGCCTCCATGAGGAGCGTATTATTTTTTTGCGAAGCCTCAATCATGAGACGAATTTCTTTTTCATTTGAAGCTAGAGGCTTTTCACAAAGCACAGGAATTTTTGCGTTCAAAAATTTAATGGCATATTGGCAGTGAAGATAATTTGGAGAGGCAATATATATTGCGTCGATTTTTTTTTCACTAATCATAATATCTATATCAGTATAAATATTTTTCACTCCATATTTTTCAGCAAATTCTTGTCCAGATTCTTTGCTCCGAGAAAAAATTGCCGTGAGTTCAAAGTCTTCAACACTTTTTGCTGCTTCCAAAAATCTGTCGACAATAAAATTTCTCCCGATGATTCCAAATTTTATCATTCTTTTTCGTCTCCTTGTCAACCAAATATTTTTTTATAACTATTATATCACAAATTACTAAAACTAAAATTTTTATTTATGAAAAAAAGCCACAAGCAAGTTTTTAAAAACTGCTCATGACTTATTTAATTTTTTTATCTAAACTTTTAGTTTCAAAAATATTTTGTACCAGTAAATTTTCAGAGAAGGTGGGACAGGGGGGCGAACGATAAGCCACCAATATAAAAATTGCCAAAGAATAAATTTCTCCTAAATTTTTTGCTCTTTAATTCTCCAAATATCTTTCGCATATTCCGCGATAGTTCTGTCTGAAGAAAATTTCCCTGCATTTGCAATATTCATCCAAGCTTTTTTAGCCCAAACTTTTTTGTCTTTATAAGTTTCGTTAGCTTTTTTTCTGGTCTCACGATAATCCTCAAAATCTTTTAGCACCAAATATTCATCAGGTTCGTGCCAAGAAGCTCCCTTCATAATCGAATCAAAAATTTCCTTAAACATTCCAGTTCCACCGTCAGAAAAACTTCCGTCCACCAAAGAGTCCACAACTTTTTTTAGTCCCTCAACTTTGTTATAACTTTCTTCTGGATTATATCCATCATTTGTTATTTGTTCCACTTGCTCAGCCCGAAGTCCAAAGATGAAATTATTTTCTGTCCCAGCTTCTTCAACTATCTCAACATTTGCACCGTCAAGTGTCCCCATGGTCAAAGCACCGTTTAGCATAAATTTCATGTTCCCAGTCCCTGAAGCTTCTTTACCTGCTGTGGAAATTTGCTCAGATAAATCTGCCGCAGGAAAAAGTTTGTGAGCAAGAGAGACTCTATAATTTTCCACAAATACAATTTTAATTTTTCCCTTCACATCAGAATCACTATTAATTTTTTTTGCAACTTCGTTTATAAATTTTATAATTCCCTTTGCTCTAAAATATCCAGGTGCTGCCTTTGACCCAAAAATATAAGTAACTGGAATCATTTCTGCATCAGGATTTTTTTTGAGCTGATTATATTGATCCAAAATATCAAAAATATTTAAGAGCTGTCTTTTATATTCGTGCAACCTTTTTATCTGGACATCAAAAATTGAGTCAGGATTTATTTCTATGTTTTGATGTTCGCTTATATATTTTGATAGCTGGATTTTTTTGAGCTTTTTTATTTCCAAAAATTCATCCAAAATTTTCTCGTTATCCACAAATCTTTCAAGCTCTTTTAGTTTTGATAAATTTTTTATCCAACCGTCTCCTATTAGTTTTGTAATTAGAGCAGAAAGTTCTGGGTTAGATAAAAGTAGCCAACGCCTTTGAGTTATACCATTAGTTTTATTTTGAAATCTTTCGGGATACATTTCGTACCAATCTCTAAGCTCCTGAGTTTTCAAAATTTCTGTATGAAGAGCAGCAACACCATTTATAAATGAGCTACCATAAATTGCAAGACATGCCATGTGAATCAAGTCGCCTTGAATAATTTTCATCTTGTTTATTTTGTTTTGATTTTCTTTATTGCTCCCAAATTTTTTCTCAAGCTCAATAATTTGCTGTGTATTTATTTTTTTGATAATCTCATAGATTCTTGGTAAAATATCTTCGTAAATTCCAACCCACCATTTTTCCAAAGCTTCAGATAAAATCGTGTGGTTAGTATAAGCGAAAGTTTTCACGACGATTTTCCAAGCTTCATCCCACGCAAGCCCTTCGTTATCGACTAATATTCTCGTGAGTTCTGGAATTGCAATCGTAGGGTGAGTGTCATTTAATTGTATAACATTTAGTTCTGAAAATTTTGAAAAATCTTTGCCATGAATTTTTTTGAACTTTCTAATCACGTCTTGCAAAGTTGCCGAGACAAAAAAATACTGTTGACGTAACCTTAATTTTTTTCCATCCTCAGTTGAATCATTGGGGTAAAGAATTCTAGAAATATCTTCTGCACGATTTGCATTCCAAAGTGCCTTGGTATAATCCTGATTATTAAATGCCTCATAATTCATGTCCTCTATTGGAGCTGACTCCCAAAGTCTGAGAGTATTAATATTTTTAGTGTCATAACCTATCACAGGAGTATCGAAAGGAATTGCTCGCACACTAAAATCTTTAAAGTCAACTTGAACTTCATCGCTAATTTTTCTAACAGACCAAGGGTCTCCATACTTGAGCCAAGTTTCTGGTTGTTCAACTTGAAAACCGTCAATAATTTTCTGGTTAAAAATTCCATTCTTATATCTTATGCTATAACCAGTTCCAGGCAAATCAAGAGTTGCTAGCGAGTCTAAAAAACACGCCGCCAATCTTCCAAGACCACCGTTACCTGTCCCATAATCTTCCTCTGCTTCTTCGATAAAATTATAATCTATTTTTAATTCTTGAAAAATTTCTTTGACATCATCTGTGAGTCCTAAATTTATAAGATTATTTCCAAGAGCTCTCCCCATCAAAAATTCCGATGAAAGATAATGAAGCTGTCTGTTATTATGATATTTTTCTGTGGTCTTATACCAATTTGCAGATACGAGCTCTACAATAGTTTTTGCCAGTGCTTGAAAAATTTCGTGGCTTTCTGCCTCTTGGATTTTTTTACCAGAATTCACAAGTAAATTTTTTGCAATTTCTTCTCTTAAGTTTTCTTTCTTTAATTTCATCTAAAAAAATGCCTCCAAATATTTTTTATAATTATTCTGGAATTTCTTGCATTGTATGCAAGTAAACTTCTTTCCAAAAGTCACCTTTACTATTTTTCTCAAATTTCATCAGATAAATATCATTGTGAATATGTTCCGCCACAACATTTACCAATAATTTATTTTCAGAATATGTTCCGCTAAAAACTCCGTTATTATAATTGCTGGCAATAATTGCTTTCTTCATATCAGAGACAATTAAAATTCTTTTATTCTCACTTATATATTCTGGTCTATCTCCAAATCCTCTTCTGTAATAAGTTTCTACTCCATATTTTTCGTAGCTCATATCGTTGAAACTAAATAATAACACTCTAATTTTTTTGTCCAATAATTCTTTGAAGTCTCTTGCGAACTCGTCCATATCCATGTTGGTATTTATGTAAACCTCTTTTTGGCTCCCAGTAAGAACTTGATGTATTCTTTCTTTTATTCCAACCTCAGAATTTAAATTATAAAATTGTGTCCCCACACTTTCACTCTCAAGGTCTTGTAATTCTTTTTCCAAAATTTGTGTCGCAAGGTCCATCTCTTTTTTTAGCCCATTTAATATTGAAGAAAATTCTACTGGGACATAAGATGTTATCTCTCCGATTTGTGTTGGCATAATAAATCCTCTGTCCACAAGTTTAGAAAGAACATCATAGACAGAAGTTCTTGGGTACCCTAATTTTTTTGCAATTTGTGAACCGTTTGAAAGAGGTGTTTTTACAAGCTCATAATAGACTTCGCTTTCTTTTGAAGAAAGTCCAACTTTACCTAAATTATATAATATCATTTCACGATGGCTCATAATTCTTACCTCCCATTTTTTGATGTTAATTTTGCAAGACGTTCGATAATTCTAGAATTAATCTCGCCTTTTTTTAATCGCCATTTCCAGTTTCCTGGAATTGTTGCAGGCTTATTCATTCGTGCGGAATTATCAAGTCCAATGACATCTTGCATTTGTGCAATAGCAAGTACAGATTTTGTGCTCCAAACTGCCTCTATAAATTTCCAATTAATTTCATTCGACTCAATTTCTTTCATACTAGCCAAATATTTATCGCAATTATTTTTATCGCTCAATGTTGCATTTTGATACCAACCAACAACTGTTTCGTTGTCATGAGTGCCAGTGTAAGCAAC